>JAHIOR010000072.1 GCA_018895125.1 Patescibacteria group bacterium
CCTTCTTATGTTTTCAAAAGATAATTGGTAGACTAAGAACATAGCGCTCAAGACAAAAGATTTTTCGGCTGAAAGGAGAGACATTAAAAAAGCGGCCAAAGAAAAGTAATAATATTTTTTATTCTCGCGGCTTAAAATATAGAATAAAAAAGAAAGCAGGAAAAAGGCGCTATACTGGGCGTAGCCGCCTCCGGAGATCCAGGCTATGCTTTCAACAACAACAGGATGGACGGCATAAAGGGTAGAAACCGCCAACGCCTCTTCTTTGTTCCTTAAAAGGTTGACAATGAGATATATTGAGCTAACCGCAAGAATATGCCAGCCGATATTTAAAAACCTGAAAAAGAAAGGGTTTTTGCCAAAGAAAAGATTGATTATGAAATAGGGCAGGGCTCTGAGAAAAAGAGCTGGCTGGCTGAAGATTTCAGAAGTGTTATTGAAATCAGTTATTAAAATCGATTTATCGTCAGAAACAAATTCATTGTTCAAAGCATTGGCATAAACGACCAGAACCAAAAAACACAAAAATATCAGCTGTTTTTTGTTTTGACTGACAATTTTTATCAAAGACTTTTGTTCTGGCATTTACAGTTAGTTATGGTTTTTGGAAAAAAGAGATTTGCCCAAAAAGTAGTAAAGGCCGGTTAGAACGAAGGAGCCAAGAAAGGCGTTCAAAAGGTACTGATAATATTTTTCCTGGGGCTCGTAAACTATTTCCAGCTTCAGGTTTCCAGTCGCATCTATGAAAAAAGAGTTTATGCTCGCGTAAGATTGAACGGAATAACTTTCCCCAAGCTTTTCAGAGTTTTTGAAGATTTTAACCTTCCAAAATGGATTATAACTTTCAGCAAAGTTTAAGGCAAAGGGTTTGTCGCTAAAAACACTGATTTGCCATTTAGAAGGATTGATTCTTTTAATTTCCCCAATAGTCGGTTTGCTGTTCGGGAAGCTGTCGGCCGGGCCTATTTCGGTAAGGTTTGATTTGAAGAAATTGAGGTTCTTTTCAAATTCTTGTTTCGGGATCAGGGCAATTAAACTGACAAAATTGATTCCTTCGAGATTTGAAAGAACAATCTCGCCCTCAATTTTTTGTTTGATTTCTAATTCGTTTTTAAAGTAAAAATAGCGGCTTTGACCGTCTTGGCCGGTAGACCAGAATTCGCGGGTAAAATTAGGAAAGGAAATTCTGAAACCGGCTTGGCCATTTTGTTGCAGGTAGCGGATGAGGATCACATATTCATTATTTTCGATTGAAACGGGCAAAGAGATTTTTGAGTATTGCCGAGGGCCGAGGAAAAACAGGCAGTTTTGGAACCAGAAAGAATTGGCAAAATCAGCCGGCTGTTCCTGGCTAAAAAAGTCGTGATAGGTTCCGTGGTGGGTGTCGCTCAGGCAGGCGGCATAATTCTGGTATTTAAAGTATTCTTTTGAAAAAATGACCTTGGCCTTAGAATCTTTGTCTGACAAGGTTTTCCCGATAACAAGGTTGTAAAACTTTTCTTCGTTGTCTTTGGAGTTTTCTATTCCGAAAATCTTATCAACTTTTTCAAAAGCTAAGGCTTTTAACTCGGTGTCGGCGACAAAAGCGACTGTTTTGCCAGAGTCTGCTTTGTCGTAGAAATCCCCGAGGCACTTTAAGCCGTAATCGCAGAAAAAGGCGTTTTCTTGGGAAGCAGCCCATATCCTGGTTTTATAGCTTGAGTTTTCAAAAACAGATAAATAATCTTTTTGCCAGACGAGTTTGAAATCTTCCGAAGACGATAAATTATTAATAATACGTTTTGTGCCCGGTAGGTATCCGGGAACGTCGTTATGAACGACAACGTATTTTACTCCCAGGATATTGAGCAGATTTGAAACGTTTTGGTTCTCTTGGATTTGAGACTTCCAGATTCCAGATAAAAGCCAGGTGTAAAAATGGGTTAATTGGTTGGTATAGTGCCAGTAGCCTGGCTTTGAAGAAATGCTTTCCGGGAAACCCTGCATTGTTTCCTTGTTATTAACCCAAAAGGGGCTGGAATTCTGGCCAAACCATCCCATTTCCGGCGCCCAGACGACTTTAAAATCGCTTTTGTCCTGTTCGAGAAACTTATTAACTTCCAGATAGGGGATAATGTCAGCGGCTTTGACGAAAACCAGACTCTGGTTGAAAAGATATACCGAAAAAGAAAAATAGCTGAAAACAACGATAGCAAGCAGAACAAGCTCTTTTTTGCCGTTGAACTTGACTAAACAAATAGGGATTAGAAAAGCAGCCAGATATTGGGCAATTCTCCAAGATCGGAAAAGCTGGCCGTAAGCAAGGTTTAGAGTAATATAATTTAAGAAAAATCGGTTTAGAAACAGAAAATAAAATGCTCCTAAAAAGAGAATCAGATAAAGTAATTTTTCTTTTTTTCGGGCCATTTGGCAAAGCCCGGCCAGCATCAAGAAGAAAACAGGGAATAGAAAAAAGCTGGTGGCAAAATCTGGTTTCATCGCCGGCTGAGGGTGAAAAAGAAATTTTAAAGGGCTGAAAAATCTTGTTAAAACTGATTCTTGGACCGGCACAGAAATCTGGGTAGAATTAGCCATGACAATATCTTGGGCGTATTTTGTCGGGAGGAACAAAATCAGGCTGGCGCCAATGGCCAAGAGCAGGAAAACAGAAATTCTTAAAAGACTTTTCTTGTTTTTTTCTATTACGAAAAAATACGCGATTTGGGATATAGCCAATGTTAAAAAAGCGATAAAGCCTCGATATTCAGTCAATATCAGATTTAAAGCAAGAACCGAAAACAGGATAAAATACGGGATTGAGATTTTCCGGCTCTCGAAAACCTTGAGCAGAAGCCACAAAAGAAGTGGGATAATGGCCGCGGCTATGCGCAGGTTAAAACCCTCGTAATTCAAAGGAATATAGCTTGCGTATAGCAATCCGAGCAGTAGAGCGACGATTGAAGACAGGGAAGGGACTAGTTTTTTGACATAGATGGAGAAAAACAAGGCCGAAGCCGAGAAAACCAGGTAAACATAAATAAGCCAGGAAGCGTAAGGATTGGCAGTGGCAGTTAGAAGCAATTTCAATGGCCAGTAATAAACCAGGTTAAGCAGATGGGGAGAAGACGGTTCGCCGGTCATTTCTTTCCAGAGGTAAAAAGGAGAGTTTTGCTCGTCAAGGAGATTGAAATAATGGTTGGAATAGCCCCAGCCAAGCCAGATTTCTCCCTGGAAAAAGTTAAGAATCGGACTTGCCAAGAATAGGATCAAAAGGCCGAAAATAATGTATTTTAGTTTTGACATTGCGTTCCAATGATATTTTTAAACAAGCGTTCAAGCTCGCAAGCGATTTTGTCATAAGTGAAATTCTCCCTGACGAAAATCCTGCCCTGGTTTGTCAAAGAAAAATATAGGTTACGATCTTTGAGCAACTTAATGGCTGAGGCGATTTGCTCCGGGGATTTTTCATCAACAATAATAGCGTTTTCTTTGTCCTTAAAAACTTCTGAACAGCCAACGCCTTTGGAAATAACAATCGGTTTTCCGGAAATCAGGGCCTCAAACGGCGCCAGTCCCCAAGTTTGTTCCGTGCTGACAAAAAGGAAAATATCACAATATTGGTAGTAGCCGATTACTTCTTTAGCGGTCTTAAAAGACTCATCTAAAATAACATAGGATTCAAGATTTAATTTGTAGATCAAATCCTTAAGATGGGAAAAGTAAGCCGGGTCAAAATCCTGGCTGCCTGAAATAATAAATTTAAAGTTTTTAAAACCGTTCTTAATCAAAAGATCCATGGCTAAAAGAATGTCTTCGTATCTCCGGTGGGGCAGGAAATGACCAAGGGAAAAAAGTATTGTTTCATTTGCTTTTTCAAAGCCGAATTCATCTTTTAGTTTCCGGACGATTAATTCTTTTTGGTCTTTTTCGTAAACTGCCGAGTTGACGCCGGCAAGGGGCATTGTTTCAGATTCAATTTTGTAGAACTTATCAAGATCCCTTTTCATTTTACTGGTCGGGACGATCACTTTGTCTATTTCCCTGATTTTTCTTGAATCAAACAGATTATGGATTTTCAGCAGATATTTGAACCATTGATATCGATTTATGAGCAAACCCGGCTTTTTTTCGTCGATGAGAGAAATCGGGTCAAAAACGCTCCAGCAAACAGGAGTTTTATGCCTTTTTTTGTAAGCTAGCGCCGGGATATAGGCGCAGGCTTCTGAGGCAAAAACAAGGTCGTATTTCTTATTTTCCATTAATCCGTACAAAATCAAGGCTTTAAAATAATAGTCAATGGCTAATCTCAAGCGGTTGGCAAGGCTTTGGTTGTTTAATCGCGACCCTTTTTCGTTTATCAGTTTTACATAGTTTATATTCAGAGATTCAGCCAGCTCGGGAAAGCATTTCTTGGGATCATAATAATAGCAGTAAACGTCAATTTGACAGCCTTTTTTTTGCAAAGCGTTTGCCAAAGACAAAAAAACAGAGGCGCTGCCGCCGGCAACATTCAAAGAAAAAAATATCATTGCAATTTTCATAGTTTTAGCTTTTTTGCGCCAAAATATAATGGGCGGTACCCTTGCCCCCAAAAAGAGTTAAAAGCCGGGCAGGCAGGCAGAAAATAACTGTTAACAAATCCAGCTCCGCTTTTTTAAACAGGTAGATCAGCTTCGTTAAATTTTTATTTTTGTTTTGCAAAGCAGTTTTTTGGGCAAGACTTTTAGCGTTTTTAAAAGCTTTGATTCTAAGGTCTAGCCAGCTGTCAAACCAGACAGCCATATCTTTGGGATTTACTTTTTCGGTTTGATATTTTAAAACCTGGTAGCCGGCTGTTTCCAAGGCATGGAAAAGGGCTTTTTTTGACCACCAAGTCAGATGGTGAGGGGGAAGGTCGCCGCCAATAGGCAAAAATTTGGGCTGGCAATAGCGGTTGGGCAGGCTAATGAAAACCAGTCCATTTTCTTTTAAATGCTTTTTGATTTGTTCAAGATATTGCCTGGGACCGGGCAAATGCTCTAAGACGTCAACTAGAGTAATAATATCAAACTTCTGGGAAAGGCATTGATCCAGGTTTTGCAAGTTGGCGCAGTAAACTGTTTGGCAGTTGTGGGTTTTGCGGGCGATTTTAACCAGGTCGGGATTTATATCTATTCCCCAGGCCTGAATGCCTGCTTTAGCGGCTTTTTTGACGAAAAGTCCTTGGGCGCAGCCAATATCTAAAAGACTGACTTTTTGTTTTTTGAAGCGTTGTTTGATTAATTTTAAACCCTGCTTATGCCCCCAAACAAGACCTCTTAAGCTGATGCCCTCTATACTCCAGTCTTGGTAAAGCTCTTGGTAATATTGCGTTGGCGTTTCCTTGAGGTCGCGGTAAAATTCAAGATCGCAATTCTGGCAATAACAGATTTCATATTGCCGAGACAGGTATTTTTTTATCTTGGTTTTGTCTGTGGTTTGGTTGCAGATTGGGCAAGTCATATCTATTTAGCCGATTATTCCTAACACGATGGCATTTCCGGCGCGGTAGGGTTGATTATATTTAACCAATGATGCGTCTTGGCATTCTACCTCTTGCCATTTATTAAAAGGAGAAACTCTTTTCAGGCAAAAGCTTTTAGTCAATCCCAGACATTCTTGCCTGAACATTTTGTCCAATTCCTGGTTGTAGCCCAAGGGAAAAGTGATAACGATTTTCCCCTGCGGCGAGACAAGAGTTTTCAAATTTTCCAGCGCGGCTAGAGATTTTTGCGGCTGTTTGGGGTTCTCATCATCGCCTATATGCTCGATAGTCGAAACCGAGACAACCAAATCGTATTTTTTAAGGGAACTGAATTCGGCCGCGTCTTGGTTGATGACAGATTCTCCTTTTTCATATTTGTCTAAGACGTCATGACAAATTGGAAAATAGTGGGAAAAGACATTGCCAACCTCAAGGATATTTTTCCCTCGATATTGATCAAGAATTCTTTTTACGATCGGGATTTCTACCGCCCTTTCATTGCGCCAAGTATGGTTATATTTGTGATAAAAATATTCGTAAGTTTCGCCTTGAAAAACGAAAGCGTGAGGTTCAAAAGAGCGAAAGAGTTCAAAGTATTTAAACAGCAAACAGTCAAAGGGCGGGTGAAACGCCAAAGATTCAAATATTATTTCAAATAATTTCGGCTTGTTCATGCTTTCAAATTTTTTTATAGAATCTGGCAATTTTAAAAAGCAGCTTTTGCGGCAAGAGAGAAATCAGAACCGCGCCGTAAAAGCTCGGCGATAAAAATAATCCTTTTTTCTGACTGATTCCAAAGCAAACATACTCAATGATTTTTTTCAGCCTTTTTGAATATGGGGCTTGATAACGCATTCCCAAGCGCGCTAAGCCTCCATCAACTGCAAAAAGATATTTGATTAAGGAATCAAAACAGTATTGCTTGAAATTGTAGCCGAATTCAATGTTTTGTTTTTCAACAAAATCAAAAAGCAGGTTTAAATAATTAAGGTATTCAGTCAGGAATTTGCCTTGTCGGCTAAGGCCGGAGCTGACGCCCGGGTTTTCATGAACCCGGTATTTTATAAGGGGTTGGTCAATCACAACTACCGGGTATTTCAGGCAGATTTTAGCCGCTATCAACAAATCATGGGCAACCGGGACAAGAGGACAAGATCCTCCCATTTCAATGAAAACCTGTTTTTTAAACAGAGTTGAGGGAAAGCAGGTGTTAAACCGGTATTTGCTTTGAATTTTCTTTCCGTAAAGAGTGTAATTCGGAATAAACTCTTTTGGTTTTAAAACCAGATATTCCTTGCCGTTTAGCTGGAGTTTGGGAACAGAAATGGTTTTTCCCGCGGAATTGATATTAATAGTTTGGGGGACAACCAGCCCAATTTCTTTGATTTGGCTTTCAAATACGGTTTTAGCAAGCGTTGCCAAGGCCTCGGGCAGCAAAACATCGTCATCAGATAAAAACATGATCCAATCTCCTTTGGCCAGACTAGCCCCTTTGTTTATTGAAGCAATATAGCCGAGATGGTTTTCGTTTTCCAAATATCTGATTCTCGGGTCTTGGAAGGCTTTTATAATTTCAGAAGTATTGTCAGTGGAACCGTCGTTTAAAATTATCAGCTCAAAATCAGGATAGGTCTGTCCTAAAACCGAACTGATTGATTCTTTAAGGTAAGAAGCTCGGTTATAATAGGTAGGAATGCAAATTGAGATAAGAGGGTCTTTCATTAGAGATAGTTTTTAATAAAGCTGTTTAAGACAATTAGCCGCCACATTTTTGTGTCGCTTCCAAAGGCGCGCCTTGATAAGCCTTTTTTCAAGGCCAGGACGGCTTTTTCGTCAAAGATTCCTAATCCGAGCAGGTCGTCAAGATCAGCCAAATGGCTGTTTAGCCATCTTTGCAATGGCAGCTGGAACCCTTTTTTCTTTCTGTAAATAATTTCGCGGGGAAGATATTTTTCAGCCGTCTTTTTGAGCAGGTATTTTGATTCGAAATTTTTAAGTTTAAACTCTTTTCTTAAACTGAGAGAAAATTCAATTAAACTTTTATCTAATAAGGGAGAGCGTATTTCTATGGCGGCGGCGGCTGAAGCGTAATCGTTTTTGGCCAAATACCAATCTGGAAGCTGGAGCTTACAATCAAGATAAAGGCTTCGGTTTAAAGGATCATTTTGTTGAAAGAAACTATTGTAATATTTAGCCTCGCTGAAGATCTGATCAATATCTAGAGATTTTAGATTGAGAAGGTTTTTGATTTCATCGGGCGAGAATCCGCCGCTGCCATAGAAAAATTGCCGGGCATAGAATGGCAGGTTTATTCCTGTTAAGATTTTTCTTGCCAATGAATTTCTGGGAGAAAAAGATTTCATTAAAACCGCCAATGTTTTGAAATATTTTAGTTTTTCGGCCAGGATTTGGGCTTGATATTTAGGATAGCCTCCGAAAACTTCGTCTCCGCCGTCGCCGCTCAAAGCAACAGTGATTTGGGATTTTGTTTGTTTGGCAAGATAATAAAGCGGAACAATTGCCGGATCAGCTACGGGTTCATCTAAGTATTCTAATATTTCTTTAATATTTCTTTCGACATCTTTTTCTTTAAAACAACAAGAGTTTACCTTAATGTTAAGGTGTTGCCCGGTTTTTTCAGCAAAAGATAATTCTTTATTTTTATAGTTTTCATAAATTACGGTAAAGGCATTGATGTTTTTAAAATATTTTACAGCTAAAGCAGCGACTAGACTGCTATCAATCCCTCCGCTCAAGAAAACGCCCAGGGGAACGTCAGCCAACAATCTTTTCTTGACCGCCTCGTTCAGCAGAAAATCAAGCTTTTCCGACGCCTCCGCTTCTTTAATCTGGCTGTTAATTTCTATTTTTCCCAGCTGCCAATATTCTTTTTGATTTTCTATTCTCCAGTCGGCCAGACTAAACTCAAAAATAGTCCCAGGTTCGACTTTTTTAATTTCGGTAAAAATGCTGTTTGGCGAAGGAATATAGCCGTATAAAAGATATTTTGTTAGAGAAAGCTGATTTATGTTTAAATTACTTTTAATGCCGGGGAATTTTAAAAGCGCTTTAGTTTCCGAAGCAAAGGCAAGAGTATTCGGGGTCAAACAATAAAACAAAGGCTTTTTACCGAAATGATCGCGGACAAAAGTCAGTTTTTCTTTTCTTTTATCCAAGATAACGAAGGCGAACATGCCCTCGATTTTTTCAACAATGTTTTGTCTATATTCAATGAATCCTTTCAGCAAAACCTCTGTATCTGAATTTGTTTTAAATTGATAGCCTTTTGCCAGCAAATCTTTCTTCAGAATAAGGTGGTTATAAATTTCGTTGTTGGCAACAATGACAAAATTTCCGTCTTCAGAGATCATTGGCTGGTTAGCGGCTTTATTTAGGTCAATAATAGCAAGGCGTTTGTGGCCCAAGACAATGTTTTTTCCGGCAACATAGGTCTGGAAAATCCCTTCGGCATCAGGTCCTCTTTTTGACAGGGCAGCCAAAGAGCTTTTGAAAAGATCTTGGTCTATTTCCTCTTGAGAAACGTAACCCAGGATGCCGCACATTTTAAGATTGTTTAAGCAAATAATGATAACCGTCCAGGGTAGCTTTGAGATGGTTTTGGAGAAAATCAAAACGCCTTCTGACAATGAAAAACAGGCCGTACCCGAACAGGAAAAGAGGGTAGAAGATAAAAGCAAACAAGAGCTTTTGGCAAATATTCCCGTGTTTGGCGACCAAGATTGCCCGGTTGCGTTGGAAAAAGTAAGCTCTTTTGGGGTAGTTGAAACCAAGGCTGCGGAACAGATCTTTTTCCCTGGGCGGGATATCGTGGTAACAGCTGGCGTTGAGGTTTATTGCCAGTGAATATTTCCGGTTTAATTTTTTCATCCTCATAAACAAGTCGAATTCAGTGCCGGACATGGCCATTTTTTCATCAAACCATTCTGCTTGCCGGGCAATATTTTTCCTGATCATAAAACAGTTATGCAAATTTCCCACTACAAACAATTCTTTATTTAAGAGCTGCTTTTCCAAAGGTTTTTTGTGAAAAAATGGTTTAGAAGTGGTTAAATTGAAATTAGAACCGATAAACCAGATTTTTTCCGGCGCAGACAAATAATAGGTGATCGGTCCGACAGCGATCAAATCCTGGTGATCATCAAGAGATTTTGCCAGGCGCGGAATCATGTTTTCTTCAACGACGTTATCGTCATCAATAAAAAGAACGTATTCGCCCCTGGCCATTTTTGCTCCTTGATTGCGGGAAAATGCCATTCCCTGATTAGAGCTGTTATTGATGAAAACGAGGTCGTAGTTTTTTAGTTCTTGCCGGTCAAGATTGCCGCCGTCGTTAACAACAATGATTTCCATATCTTTATAAACAGACTTTTTTAATGAATCCAAAAGCCGCTTCAAGCAAACAGTCCGCCCATTGGTAGGGATTATGATCGAGATTTTTTGAGCCATTGGTCCAGTTTAGCTTTGTAAAACCCCAGTTCGCCGGGGATTCCTCGTATGACAAGCAGGGTTAGGGAAGCCAATTTTTCTTTTATTGTTCCTTCTGTAAACAAAGACATTTTAAGGCGTTTGCCTTCACGGGAGAGCAGTTTTTTGTATCTGCCCGAGTCAGCTGCTTGGCGGCTATAGCCCCAGCGATAAGAACTTTTAATGACTTGTTTTAATGATTTTGGCTCAATATGACAGACAGCGTTAGGAAGGATGCTGATTTTTTTGCTAAGCTGCCAGGCTTCATAATAAATAATCATGTGATCTTCCCCTCCGACTTTTTGCAATATTTCTTCCGGAATCCGAGTAAAAGCTTTTTCAAGCAAATCTTTTTTAAAGAAACGCGGCAATAAAGCTCCGGTGCCAGGATCCAGATTTTTTGATTTGTGGATAAGCTTTCTGTCCAGCCTGAACAGTTTTTCAATAAAAGTCTTGCTTTGGCAGCTTGTTTCTTCAAAGATTAGCATATCAAACCCCTGTTCAATCTTTTCAACAGCTTGTTTAATAGCGTCTTTGTTTAGAATTTGATCGCTGTCTAGAAGCAGGACATATTCACCTCTGGCCATTTTTAATCCTTCAAGGCGCGCTCCCAAGAGAGCGCCGGAGTAGACAGCAATATCTTTAACGCCTTTTTCTTTTGCTATCAGTATGGTTTTATCTTTTGAGTTGCCGTCGATAACATTAACTTCGAAATTGCCGTAAGTTTGTTTCAAAACCGCATCCAAACACAGCCCTAAAGTTTTTTCAGAGTTAAAGGTGGGAATTGAAATGGTTACCAGGGGATTATTGAGCATGGTTATTCTGCAATATTTTGTAAAATTCATCTGATGCTTTTTCCCAACTGAATAGTTTTGAATATTCCAAGGCGCTTTGCTGGAGCGGTTTTCCCAAAGCTCTGACTTTTAAAATTGCCTTAGCCATGGCCGCTAAATCATTATCTTCAACCAGAAACCCGCTGATGCCGTCTTTTACAGAATCCCGGTTGCCCTTGACATTGAAAGCCACGACCGGGGTGGCGCGCCTGTTAGCTTCCAAATTAACCAGGCCCCAGCCTTCTTTGTAAGAAGGGTTAAGCAGAACATTGGTTTTTGAAAGCAAATTGATTTTTTCTTCGTCGGAGACCGGGCTGAAAAAAATGGTCTCATTCTCTATATTCAATTCCTGGCAAAGCCTTTCAAGTTGTTTTTGGTATTCTGGCCTGCCTGTCCCGGCCACCCACATTTTGGCTTCCGGCAAGCTGTTTTTTAAAAGGAAAAAAGCTTTCAGCGCCCTTTCAATCCCTTTCATTTTTACCAAGCGGCCCAAGAACATTACCGTAAAATTCTCTTGTTTTTCCACATGTTTAATCGGTAAGACAGAAACGCCGTAGGCAACGATTTTGATGTTTTTTTCAGGCAGGCCCAAGCCGATAAGGTCTTTTTTAGTGCTTGGAGAACCTGTGACAAAAATAGTCTTTCTGTAAAACAGCCGCAATAAGGCTTTTTCCAGGGTTTTGCCGATAAGATTCACGGGAAACGGGAATTCAAAATCCCAGATATTGCCGGCCACTTCATGAATGTAAGCAATAACCTTTTCCTTGGCGTACAAGGGAGTCAAATAGGGAATGCCGTGGACTTGGTCAATAATAACATCTATTCTACCTTGAAAATGGGAGAGATAATAGAGAAAGACAGAGATATAGAATTTTAGGAATTGGAAAAGGAAATTCAGCAACCCGTCCCGAAAAGGGCCGGCTAAATAAACAAACTTTATTCCGGCAATTACTTCCTGATCAATGTCTTTTTGGTATTTTGGGGCAAGCCAGAAAACATTGGCCTGGCGGTTTTCAACCCATTTTTGGGCATGTTCAAAAGTGGCCAGATCCGCTCCGCCCTTTAAAGGGTCTTTGATAGAGCGCCAATTAATAATGAGGATATTCATTAATTGATTATTGTCTAAAAAAAGGCTTTATTCAAGCTTTTTTGAGGAAATAAAAACAAGGATTTTGAGTCCTGATATTTTATTAAAATCCTTAGGAAACAAATCGCGAGAATCCTTAGGTCTCGCGATTTTAGTTTTTCCCAGTCATTGAAGTCTGGGATTGATTGGAAGGTGCTCATAGTGGCAGTCCCGGTCAACTCCACAGCAGGAACTGACTTTGACTGCATACCACCAATGACCAGCGCGATATTGGTTCTCTGCCCGAGAGGTTTTTATTTCTCTGGCAGTGAATAGGCAACCGCATGGTTCCATGGTGAATTTTTCCCCCTTCCAGTTTTGGGCTCGGCCTAAACCTTGATCATTAAGGCAAAACCAGGGAATGGCTACCTTGCTCAGACGCTTAATTTTCTCAGCGTCTAAGGGGGCCATGGGCAGGGAAAAATATTTTTGCTTCTCTTCTTCTATTAGCTTAACTTTGAGGATTTCTTCGAATGGAGCTTCAAAGAAAGCCTGTTCCAAACATTGATGTTGGCGGCAAGGGCTGGGCTGGACAGATCCGTTTTTGACAACGATGCTGCAGCTGCAACCCGTGGCATAATACCTTTTGTTAGGAAACTCCAGTATTAGCTGGGGCCTGACAAAAAGTTGGAATGCCCATTTTTGGGCTGGAGAAGAAGTTTTTTTCCTTCTTTTCTTTTTTCTCTTGCCGGTAGGCAAAAGAAAGTTGTCTTCTGTGACGAAAGAAGGAAGTAGCCACAGAAAATTTAATTGTTTCATGGCGACCTCCTTGGTCTAAGTGAATTTTGTAAGAACTAATTTTCTAATTCCATCCTGTCAGATATTATTTTAAAAGGCAAGCTGTTAATTTTTTACAAGCTATGGCATGATTAGACATAGTTGTCCCCAGGAAAAAAATGTAAACTAATTAAATGTCTAATTTCTACAAAGCCAAAAGAACCTATAGTATTTTTAATCCTTTGAGCCAGGAGCCTTTCAAACTGAGCCGTTCTAAGATTGATTTGTTTTTACAATGTCCCAGGTGTTTTTATTTGGATCGCAGACTGGGGACTGATCGGCCGCCCGGCTTCCCGTTTACTTTAAACAGCGCGGTTGATAAGCTTTTGAAAAAAGAGTTTGACCTTAATAGGGTTAAGGGAACAAAGCATCCTTTGATGGAAGAATACAAGATTGATGCCATTCCCTTTGCTCACAAGGAAATTGAAGACTGGCGGAATTACAAAAAAGGAATTTGGACTTTTCACGAGCCCACTAATTTAGTCATTATGGGAGCTATTGATGACGTTTGGGTGAATAAGGCCGGAGAATTGATTGTGGTTGACTACAAGGCCACTGCCAAAACAGGCGAGGTTTCCATTGACGCTGACTGGCAGGATGGTTACAAAAGGCAAATTGAGATTTATCAGTGGCTGTTTAGGAAAAACGGTTTCAAGGTTTCAGATACAGCTATTTTTGTTTATTGCAATGGCCAGACCGATAGAGAGGCTTTTGATAAAAAGATTGAGTTTGATATTAAAATCATTCCCTATATAGGAAATGATGATTGGGTTGAAGGAGCAATTATTAATGCCCATAAAACCCTAATGCAGGATATTATCCCCCAAGCTTCAAAAGATTGCGATTATTGCGCATACAACCAGGCAGTGGCTAAGGCTGAGGGTTAATCTATCTTTTCAAAGATCTCGTTTCCTCTGACTAAAGATTTCAGCAGATGGCTGATAGAAAATCTTGATAATTGGGAAGCATTGGCCTTAATAGCCCCTAGTTTTTTTTGCCTTTGAACTAACGATAGATCAAAGCTGTACCAGCAGTTTGAGCCAGCTAGCCTGGTTGGTGGTCGCAGCCAACCTCTTTTAGGAGGATAATATTTAAAATGCACTAAGTAAGTATACTGGTTTGAGTTGAGATTATTTCCAGCCATTGCTTTTTGCCAAAACCAGAATAAAGATTGGTGGTCTGGGTGATTATCTTTGGGGTGGGGAACAATGACTACAGTTGGTTTAAAATCAGCAGTAATATTGATCAAGTCGCTAATTAAGTTTTCTCCAGTATATAGTTGCTTTTGGCAATAAGTATCTGAGTAAGGACTATAATTAAGACGGGTTGATTTTGAAGTAAAGGCAGCCTTATTGTCAAACATTGGCTTCAGGCCATTGTCCGGATAACCAAGAAAAACAAGGTTGTCATTATTCAAACTAAGGAATGGGGCAGCTTTTCTGGCCTCAGCCATTCTTTTTTTACCAAAAGAAATAAACCAGTTTGGCCCGAGCAGCCTTTTGATTCCAGTATAGAGCGGGTCATCGCCATTAGTCGCGTAAACAATAATAACTTCAGCTTTTTTTTGTTTGGCTTGCTGGATTATTCCGGCCGAGCTAATGACTTCGTCATCAATATGGGGAGCCAGGACCAGAATTCGGTCATTAGTTTTTATTTCTGGAAACTTCCTGAGATCTGAATACTTCATAGTTCTTAATATAGTTTAACTATGGCGTTTTAACAAGGTCAATGATAGAATAGTATTATTAGTTTAATTTAACCAAAGCAATATATTTACTAATTGTTGTAAAAATATTCGTTTTGAGAAAGTTTTTATCAGCGGCCTAATCTATACGGCCATTGCTTTTGTTGTCCATCAGATCGAGATTCTTTTGACCATGAAATACTATCTGATGCATCAATATTTCGGAGTTTGGAGTTTAGTAATGATGCCAAGCCTGGGAGTAACGCCGCCAGCCAACTTTTTTGTGATCTCAATATTATTTTCCTTGGTGACCGGCCTTTTTTTAGCCGTGTTTTATGAGTTTGTCAAAAGCTTGCTGGCTGGCAGTTGTTGCCAGAAAGTCTGTCGGTTTTCCTGTTTATTGATGGCTATGTTTCTGGTTTTCTTCCTTTTGCCAACCTA
>JAHIOR010000073.1 GCA_018895125.1 Patescibacteria group bacterium
ATCGTTCGCTCAAAAAATCTTCGGATTGAACCTGACACTTCATGCGCGCGAAGCGCGCGGCGTTGCGGAAATACAATGGGCTTCCATTGCGGAAGCCCATCAAAAAATTTCTAAAACTGATGTCTGTAATATCTTGGAGCGGGTGATGGGAATCGAACCCACATAAATAGCTTGGAAAGCTATCACACTGCCATTGTGTTACACCCGCGTCAAGCTTTTTTTATAAGCGAAGCTTGAAAACAAATTTTTCAAGCGAGCTTTCAAATCTTGTTTATCATAAAATCATTTTAAAGAAAAGAGAAGTTTTGGGAATATCCAGAGAATAGTGTATAGCGAATTAGAGATTCGATATATCATTATTATATGTTATAGCGGTTGCCCGATATATCGCTACGCGCTATAATCTCTAATATAATATTAATAACAATTAAAATCAGTTGTGAAAGAAAACGATTTTAATATTAGAATTGCCGGCGAGGCCGGTTATGGCATTGCTTCAGCTGGCTTAGCTTTAGCTAAGATTGCTTTAAGGTCTGGCTATTTTGTTTTTGATTACAGTGAATACCCTTCTCTGATTAGGGGCGGTCACAATATTTATACACTTAGAATTTCAGGAGAACAGATTTATTCTCCATCTTTGCCAGTTGATTTTTTAATTGCTTTAAATCAGGACGCAGTTGATTTTAATAAAGACCAGCTTTCTCCCCAATCTTTCATTCTTCTTAACTCAGACAAAGCCTCTGATTCGGGGCTTTCTTCCGGAATCAGGGCTTTACCGATTCCATTAGTTAAAATAGCTTTAGATAACAAAGGCAGCGAGGTGATGATGAATAACGTTGCCTTGGGGGCGATTACCTTTTTATTGAAAGCTGAATTTTCTGTTTTAGAATCAGGCATTAGAGAAGCTTTTTCCTGGGCTACTTCGGAAATTATTGATTTGAATATTAAAGTTGCCCAAAAGGGTTTTGATTATGCTAAGGATAATTTTGCTGCTGAGGAAATTAAATTTGATTTAAAAAAGATAAAAGCTAAGCCAAGATTGCTTTTAACAGGCAACGATGCTTTTGGCTTGGGAGCGATTAAGGCTGGTTGTAAGTTTTTTGCCGCTTACCCAATGACCCCGATCAATTCCTTGATTGTTTACTTTGCTGCCAAGGCCAAAGAATTGAACTTAGTCTATTTTCAACCCGAGGATGAAATTGCGGCTATTAATTCTGCTCTAGGAGCTGCAGTTTGCGGCGTTAGGTCAATGACTGCCAGTTCAGGAGGAGGTTTTTCCTTAATGGTTGAGGCTTTAGGCATGGCCGGCATGACGGAAACCCCTTTGGTCATTATTGAGGGTCAAAGACCGGGTCCGTCCAGCGGCATGCCAACCTGGACAGGCCAAGGAGACTTGAGGTTTGTTTTACATGCTTCTCAGGACGATTTTCCAAGAATTGTTTTAGCTCCAGGAGATGTCGAGGAGTGTTTTTGGTTAATGATTGATGCTTTTAATCTGGCGGAAAAATATCAGTTGCCGGTCATAGTTTTAACTGATAAGTATTTAGCCGAAAGCCGTCAGTCAATTAACTTAATTGATGATTCTAAAGTTGAAATCGAAAGAGGCAAGATAGTTTCCTTGAAAGACTCTTTGCAGGATTATCATCGTTATGAATTTGCCCAAGACGGTGTTTCTCCCAGAGCTTTTATCGGCCAGACTAAGGAGCCGTTTTTCACCACCTCTTATGAGCATAACGAAGCTGGTTTTGCTGCCGAGGATATTGAAACAAGAAAAGCAATGATGGAAAAAAGAATGAAAAAATTAGAAACTCTGGAAAAAGAAATGTCCCAGCCGATAATCTATGGATCCAAAGATGCTGAATTTGGTTTTATTTCTTGGGGGTCAAACAAGGGAATTATTCTTGAGGCCCAGAAAATTCTGGCCAGCCAAAGAATTAAAACCAGTTTTCTCCACTTAAATTTTCTCAATCCCTTTCCAGCGGAAGCGGTAGCTGAATTTTGCCAGGACAAACAAGTTTTATTATTAGAACAAAACATCAGTGGCCAGTTGGCAGGCTTAATTAGAGAAAAAACAGGCCTTAAGATTAAAGACCAATTTTTAAAGTATGACGGCAGACCTTTTTATCCTGAAGAAATCGCAGATAAAGTAAAACAAATCTTATAATAATCCTTAAATATTTTAAAATTATTTGCCGTAATCCTTAAATACTATAAAAATATTTGTCGTGAATTTTAAAACTAAAAGCAAAATTATCTGGTGCAAAGGCTGTGGCAATTTTGGCATTTTAACCGCCCTGCAAAAAGCTTTTGAGCAACTGGGCTTGAATTCTAATCAAATCATGGCTGTTTACGGCATTGGCTGTCACGGCCACATGGCTAATTATCTTAGGGTTTACAACTTTGAGGCAATCCATGGCCGAACTTTGCCAGTGGCAATCGGCGCCAAGCTTGCCAATAAAGAGTTAAAAGTAATCGCGATTGCCGGCGATGGCGATCAGCTGGGAGAGGGCGGTAACCATCTCATCCACGCTTCAAGGAAAAATCCTGATATTACCTGCCTGATTCATAATAATCAAATCTACTCCTTAACAGTGGGACAAGCTTCGCCAACTTCAGAAAAAGGCATGAAAACAAAAACAACCCCTCAAGGAGTGGTTGATCCCCAGCTTAATCCATTGGCCCTGGGAATTGCTTCGGGAGCTACTTTTGTGGCCCGCAGCTTTTCTGGCGATATCCCCCATTTAGTTAATATTCTGACCCAAGCTATTAACCATCAGGGCTTTTCCCTAGTTGACATTTTGCAGCCTTGCGTTAGCTTGAATCATACTAATACTTTTACTTGGTACAGAGAAAGAATTTATAAGCTAGAGGAAACTGGTTATTTACCTAATGCTAAGAACCTGGCTTTTCAAAAGTCTCAAGAATGGGGAGAAAAGATTCCCACAGGCATATTTTATCAAGAAGAGCGATTAACGCTTGAGGAACAATTATTGCCGGACAAAAACGAGATTTTGGCTAAACAACCCCTAGAAACTTCGATCAAGAAACTATTGTCCGAATTCCAATAAAAACGTGGGAGGTCCGACCTCCCACGTTTTCATTCTAAAGAAATTTTATTTATTCCCTTTATAGCTTTTTTATGTTTTATCCAATCATTGACGATCTCTCTGGCTTTTTCTTGTCCGCCGATTGTCTTTAGGAGAAAATCTCGGTCAGTTACTGACGGAAAATTCTTTTTGCCAAGATAGTCTTGATGACTTGACCATCTATATTTTTTTTCTAAAAACTCAATTGCCTTTCGTGGATTTTTAACTTTTCCTCCTTTCCAGCCAGGTTCTATTAGAGACAATGGGTTGGTATGGATATAAGCAAAAGCAGCTATTAGTTGACTGTCTGATTTTACATGAATTGAAGCGAATCTTCCTTTAAAAAAATAACCTTTGTCAGTTTGATTGTGTTTCTTTCTGAAGTAGAGAGGGTAACCCGAGCCAATTTTTTTCACAAAATTAGTTATTCCGTTGTCTTTTAACTGTTTTAAAAGAAGGTGGATATGATTTGGCATCAGCGCAAAAGCCAAAACTTTAACTAATTTTTTCCTTTCATCAACATGGGAGGTCGGACCTCCTACTTTTTTCTTTTCGGCAATTCGTGCTCGCCTTCGTATATATATTTCTGTCGGTTTGGAAGTATTGAATTCGTAAATTGAAAATACTCCACGATAATAATCATCGGTATCTCTAAATAGAAGTTCGTTGCCGATTCTTTTCAGGATGACATGATGAATTTCTTCGTTTACGAAATTTCTTTTTCTCTGAGGCATACTTTAGTATACCATATACCATAAAAACGTGGGAGGTCCGACCTCCCACGTTTTGTTCACCGACCCCTACGTTTTTCTGAATCTGTCCTAGAATGAAAACCTAAAATATTTGCTAGAACCATGAAATGGGGAAACAAAATCTCTAAGCAGATTATCTTTGAATTAAGTCTCCGTCTAGGTTAATACACTCTAGAACCTGATCAACCGGGAAGTTGTAGGGTTCAATATCTAAGCAAGGAACTGCTCCTTGGCCGTCGTAAATTAGTTTCCAGTTATTGTCTACTTTAGCAGCCAGGAAAGTTCCTGAGTTTTCCGGCCCAGCCGGGGAAAATTGAACCAAACCAACAATATTAGCTTCAGTTTCCTTATTAATCTCAATAGTTATTTCAGATATTTCTTTATTATATTTAACGGCAAAAAGCTCTTTAATAATATCCGCGGTCGGACTTAGTTTTGGTAATGAAACATTGTATTTCTTATAAAACCAGTAGCCGAAACCGGCAATTATGATAATAACAATAATAATTAGAGTGCCCTTAGACATAATTTAAATCTAGTTATTTATTTTTTAACCTCTGAG
>JAHIOR010000074.1 GCA_018895125.1 Patescibacteria group bacterium
AGAAGAGGCATGGGCAAAGCAGATGCTTTAATGATGGCTAAGCAGGGTGCCAAGGTAGCGGTTACTGACATTAATCTTGAAGAATGTCAGGCAGTAGTTGACGAGATTATTTCCCAGGGAGGAGAAGCCGCGGCCTGGAAACTGGACGTGACCAATAAGGCGGAAATCGATCAGGTCTTTAACGAGGTGGTTAAAAAATGGGGGAGGCTGGACATTCTCGTCAACAACGCCGGTATTTATTTGCCCAAAATGGCTTTAGATATGACTGAAGCTGATTGGGATAAAACCCTAGATATTAATTTAAGGGGCCAGTTTTTCTGTGCTCAGAGGGCTGCTAAAGAAATGACTAAGAACAAATGGGGCAGGATTATCAATATTGCCTCTATTGCTTCGGGCGGGGTCGGCGTCGGGGTAATGGCCAGCGCTCATTATACCGCCTCTAAGGGAGGGATTATTGGTATGACCGAGACTATGGCCATTGAGTGGGCTCCCTTAGGAATCAATGTTAATGTCATTGCTCCCGGAGCCATTGATACTCCGATGATTTCTGAAGCTGGCATGTCCGAAGAGGCTATGAATGCTTTTTTAGCCGGGATTCCTTTAAAAAAAATGGGTAAAGCGGAAGATATTGCCGCTATGGTAGTTTTTTTGGCTTCTGAAGAGTCAAGTTATATTACCGGTGCTACTTTTGTGGTTGACGGCGGCTGGCTGGCAGCATAATTAAAATATTTTTATAATCCATATATTAATTTAATTGTTATGGCAATAATAAAAAAGAAGTGCTGGCCAAAACTTTTTGCTTTAGTAAAATCAGGAAAAAAGAAGTTTGACTTGAGAGTAGCTGACTTTAAAATCAAAGAAGGGGATACTCTGATTCTAGAAGAGTATGATCCTAAAAAGAAAAAGTATACTGACCGACGATTATCAA
This sequence comes from Patescibacteria group bacterium, assembly GCA_018895125.1. Classification (GTDB taxonomy): domain Bacteria; phylum Patescibacteriota; class Minisyncoccia; order Minisyncoccales; family GWA2-46-15; genus GWA2-46-15. The sequence goes on from JAHIOR010000074.1 coordinate 929, forward strand.
AGAAAATAAAATACGTGCTGAATTTTAAACTCAACGACTTTGGTCAAAAGGCCCAAATCGAAAAAAAAGGATTATACATTATTCAAGTCTAAGCTTACAGAGGACGGGCCTCTGTAGTTTTCGGGAAATATTATCGAATGTTATGGATTTGGGCAATTTGGAAAAAGTCCTGGCAGGAGAGCCGGCGTTTCGCCTAGGGCAAGCTAAGCAGGCGGTTTTTAGAGATTTGATTGAGGATTGGCAGGAGGCAACAGTTTTGCCTTTATCTTTGAGGGAAAAACTTTCAAAAGACATTCCTCTGAAAGTTGTGGCGGAAATTTCAGTTTCTAAAGACAAAAAAACTATCAAAGCTCTAATAAATCTCAAAGACGATTTAAAGATCGAAGCAGTTTTAATGCGCCATCAGGATAGGAATACGGTTTGTCTTTCTTCAATGGTTGGCTGTCCTTTAGCTTGTGAGTTTTGTGCTACTGGTAAGATCGGTTTTAAGAGAAATCTAACTATAGCTGAAATCATTAATCAGGTTTTACTTTTTAACCGCTACCTGAAGAAAGAGAATCAGCGAGTTAACAGCATTGTTTTTATGGGCATGGGTGAACCGTTTTTGAATTACGACAACGTGCTGGGGGCGATTCGAGTTTTAAATGATCAAGATTATTTTAATATTGGCGCCCGGCATATTTCAATTTCTACAGTCGGCATTATTGATGGCGTTGAAAAACTAGCCAAAGAATCTTTACAGGTTAACCTGGCGATTTCTTTGCATGCTGCTAATGATAGCCTTAGGTCTGAAATTATGCCGATCAATAAAAATCAGTCTTTAGGGGAAGTTCTAAAATCAGTTGAAAACTATTTTAAAACCACTCGCCGTAAAGTTATGTTTGAATATATAATGATAGCAGGCATCAATGACAGCTTGAAAAATGCCAGGGAATTGACTGGATTACTGGCTGGATTGAAATCCACTGCTTTTATGGTTAATCTTATTTCATACAATCCAACCGGCATTTTTAAGGCTTCAACGCCAAAACAGATAAAAGATTTTAAATCTGTTTTGGAAAAGTCAGGCATTGAGGTAACACAAAGGTATCGATTTGGTCAAACAATTAAAGCTGCTTGTGGTCAACTGGCAGCAGATAAAACATGAAAAACATTATTTTAGTTATCGCCATAGTTCTTGTGGTCAGCGGTATTATTTTAGGAATCAGGTTTTTTTCTGGATCCGAAGATACTTGGATTTGTCAGGATGGCCGTTGGTTAAAACACGGTCAGCCGTCAGCTCCAATGCCGGTTAGCGGTTGTGGTCAAATTCAAGCAGAAGATATTAAGATTTATAGCCCTGAATCAGGCCAGACCCTTTCTTTCCCCTTAGTGATAGAAGGCCAGGCTCGTGGTAACTGGTATTTTGAGGCCAGCTTCCCAATTAAGCTTTTGAGTGATAAAGAATTAGCTGTTACTGTTGCCCAAGCCCAAGCTGATTGGATGACAGAAGATTTTGTTCCTTTTAAAGCCGTTATTGATATTTCTTTTTTATCTGAAGCCAGCGAAGGGATCTTAGTTTTCCAAAAAGACAATCCTTCTGGTCTGCCTGAAAATGATAAAGAGATTAGGGTGCCTGTTTATTTTCCAGGACCAAAAGAATTAACTACGGTTAAAGTATTTTTTAATAACAGCAACCTTGATCCTGAGTTTTCTTGCAATCGGGTTTTTCCGACTGAAAGACTTGTTTCAAAAACTCAAGGTATTGCCAGGATTGCTTTGGAATCATTATTTAGGGGATCGACTTTCAAAGAACAGGAACAAGGATTTTCGACTAGCATTAATCCTGGAGTTAAAATTCAGGAGTTAACGATTGAAAATAATATTGCCCGAGTTGATTTTGATAGCCAGCTTGAATTTCAAGTTGGCGGTTCTTGCCGGGTTTCAGCTATCAGGGCCCAGATTGAACAAACCCTAAAGCAGTTTCCGACAGTAAACGAAGTCATCATTTCTATTAACGGCCGGACCGAAGACATTTTACAGCCCTAATCTAATTATTAATTTTCCGTTATACCATTGCCATAGCAATACTATGACGGAGGGTATATAATAATAGACAATGGGATTAGCAAAGTATAAATATTATTTCAGGAAACCGCGATCGGCAATCGTTAAAGATATTCTTTACTGGTTATTGATGGCTGGTGCGGTATATTTGGCGGCTGGTTCTCCTTGTTTTGCCAGAAATCTTTGGCGGGAGTACCGGCGCTTTAAAAAATACCCTAAAAAAAGAGTTTTCGATACTTTTTATAATTTAAAAAGGCAGGGCTTGATTGATATTAAAAAACAGGGAGCGCAGATTTATATTAGTTTGACCGAAGAGGGGAGGAAAAAGGCCGGCTTTTTGCAAATCAACGATTTGAAAATTAATCAGCCAAAAAACTGGGACAAAAAATGGAGGCTGGTTATTTTTGATATCGCCCAACTTAAAAAAGTTTACCGTGAAGCGTTTCGGGGGAAATTAAAAGAATTAGGATTTTATCCGTTGCAAAAAAGCGTCTGGGTTCATCCTTTTGATTGTGGAGCAGAAATCGAATTGTTAAAAGATTTTTTCGGGTTATCTGACAACGAACTAAGATTGATCGTTGCTGAAGAGATTGGTAACGACAAAAAAATGAGAGACATTTTTAAAATCTAATATCCGTAATAAGATTGCCATGGCAATGTTATTACGTGGTTGATTTTATGAAATTTATTCTTGTAGTATAACTTTAAGGCATGATCCCGATTCTAATCATTGCCATATCATTTCTGCTAATAATTCCTTTCTACAAAACAAGGTCGTATTTATCTGTTTGGGGCGGAATAATGTTTACGATGGCAGTTTTTTTAGTTTATCTACGAATAAAGGCGCTAGAGATTTATCCTTCAAGATTCTTCATTAAAGAGACGCTCTTTATTTCAGGAATCATCGTCGGAATAGCAACACTTCTGATAATTTTAGCTTTTATCCTTATCAAGAAAAAAGATATATTCCGATTAAAATCAGCATATTTTTGGAAACTGCTAGTATTTTATTTTCCATGGGGATTTTTGCAGCAACTGTTTTTCCAGTTCATCTTTTTTGAAACTGTTTATTTCGCTTTTAAAGGAAATATATTTCTTTCTTTGTTGTTGTCGGCAGTTTTTTTCGGCTTGTTCCATTTAGGGTGGACTAAAAAATTCTTTTTACCTAGTTTATTAATAGGGTTTTTCTTTTCCGGAATTTACCTGCTCTACGGGAATCTTATTTGGTTAGCTTTGTCTCACGCCTTGTTGGGAACCTTTTTGTACGTTTTATTTGTTAAAGATAACCAGTTGGCGCGAAGATTGACCGGACTTAATATTTTTAAATGATTAGTCTTGAAAATTTTAAAAAACTTGACTTAAGGATTGCCAAATCCTATTCTCCAGAGGATTTAATCAATAAACAAATTATTATCATTGCCAATGCCAGGATCTAAGGCTTGTTAAATGAATCAAAAGCAAAAAAACTTAATATTCGGCCTTATTATTCTTGGTTTCGTTTTGATTTGGTATTGTTTTTTTCTTTTTCACAAGATTGACTTAACCACTGCTGATTTAGGCAGGCATTTGAAGAATGGCGAGTTGATTCTGAAGGATTTCTCTTTTGATTCTGAGATTCTAAAGACAAATTTTTATTCATATACTGAGTCTGAATATTCAACCTTAAATCACCATTGGCTAAGCGGAGTTATATTTTTCATTGTCTTTAAGGCCTTTGGTTTTAACGGTCTCCACCTTTTTTTCATTGCTTTAAGCCTTTTTACTTTCTGGCTGTTTTTTAAGATTGCCGAAGATGAGATTGGGGTTGAAATTGCTTCGGTTTTATCTTTATTTATTATTCCTTTGATTGCCGAAAGAGTTGAAGTTAGGCCCGAAATTTTTAGCTATCTTTTTTCGGGATTATTTTTAATCTCGTTGTTGGCTTGGAGAAAGGATAAGCTTAAATTCAGATTTTTACTATTCTTGCCGTTATTACAACTTTTTTGGGTTAATCTCCATATTTTATCTATTTTAGGTCCGATTTTAATTGGGACTTTTCTAACCGAAAGTCTGATTTTAACCAGTAAGAGAAAAGATTTCTCAAAGCTGGCAATCATCTTTGTTTTAGTAATTTTAGCCAGCCTAATTAATCCCTTTGGCCTTAAGGGGTCTCTAGCCATTTTTGAGGTTTTAAGAGAATATGGCTATCGTCTGGTTGAGAATCAATCAGTTTGGTTTCTAGAAAAATTGGGGTTTGTTATTAATCCCAATTTCTTGCTTTTTAAAATGGTTTTTTTGGCATTAGTAACTAGTATTGTGGTAGCTATTAAGGTGTCTAAAAAGGATTTTCCTTTGGTTAATCTTTTTTTAGCCGCTGGCTTCAGCTTGGCGGGGTTTTTGGCTCTTCGCAATTTCACTATTTTCGGACTTTTTAGCTTACCCTTAATAGCTGGCAGTATTAAAATTATAACAGACAAAAAACCTTTGCCTGAACAAATCAGTTTTGATTTTTTCTCTTTTCCATTTAAGGTTCTCTTGGTAATTATCGGTTTTGTTTTTTTAACTTGGGGATTAATAACTCATTCACAAGAAATCAGTTTATCTAAAATGGGCATGGGGCTTTTGGATAATAATACTCAGGCCATAGGGTTTTTTAAACAAAATCAGCTCTCAGGCCCGATTTTTAATAATTATGACGTTGGTGGTTATCTTATTTTCTATCTCTTTCCCCAAGAGCGGGTTTTTGTTGATAACCGTCCCGAGGCTTACTCAGTAGATTTTTTTCAAAAAGAATATATTCCTCTTCAAGAACAGGCAGATAAGTGGCAGACTGGAGAAGAGCAATATGGTTTTAAAACAATCTTTTTCTCTCATCGCGATGCCACTCCTTGGGGCCAAAGCTTTTTAATTGACAGGGTTAAGGATTCTGAATGGGCTCCGGTTTACTTTGATGACTTCATTGTTATTTTCTTAAAAAGAACTAGTGAAAATCTTGAGGTTATTGAAAAATATGAGATTCCTTTAAATTATTTCAATATTCAATGAAGCTTTCTATTATTATTCCAGTTTTCAATGAAGAAAAAACAATTAAAAAGGTTTTAGAATCTGTTTTAAAACAAGATATTGGAAATTGGGAAAAGGAAATTATTGTTATCGATGATCACTCGAATGATGATACCGCCGAAATTTTAAAACAGTTTTTAGATAGAATTAAAATTTTCCAACACGGAA
>JAHIOR010000087.1 GCA_018895125.1 Patescibacteria group bacterium
ATCATTCATTCTTCTCTCATTCCAGGAGTCGGAAGAGTTGCGTTGCCGTTATCGCGATCAGCCCGAACATCAGATGCGTCATCACCTTTGCTGCTCCGCGCACCCGCACGAACCTTCCACCGTAGTTGTCCTTCAAACTCGAGTTGACCCGCTCGGCAGTAGTACGATTCCTGAAACGCACCGCTTGCGCAGGATCCATCTCTTTCTTCTCTCCCCGCCTGGGGTTGGTATCGATGATGGAAACATGCCCCAGACCGGCGCTGTAGCTCCTGATCTGCGGTGCATCGTAGGCCGAGTCCATCAGGTCGTAAAGACTGATGATTCGCTCAGCAGTCATTTGCGCCAAGGGGATGGCTACTTGAGAATCATGCAACGAGGCCGAACTCAAAATGGCGCTTACCGGAATGTCCCCATCAATCGAATCAATATGTATTTTGTAGCCGGTCCAGCTTGTCTTGTATCCCTTGGCATTGACCTTGGTACCCACGTCACACCGCGTTGGCAAATCGGCCATGTTCTCTGCCAAGCCACGTCCAAGCTGCAAATCCAGCCGTTTCGGTTCTTTTACCGCTTTGGCCTCGCCTTGGCGTGGACGGCCTCGCTTGCGTTTCGGCTTGCTTTGGGCCTCTTTCGGATCTTTGCGAAATGGCTTCTCGCGAGCATCGATCTGTGTTGCATCTCGGCTGACATGGCCCGCAAGTTTTGGTCCGGCATGCTGCTTGACCATCGCCTCGTGAATCTTCTGCCCCAGACCGCCACGCGAAAATTCCTCAAACGCCCGAGAAAACGTGGATTCCGACGGAATCTCCCCCTTGCTCTCCCACCCGCACAGCCGCCGCAAATTCGCGCTATCATGCAGGTAAGCAATCAACATTTTCGTAGTCGGAAAATTGTAAACCGCTTTGGCCACGAAAGCCTCCAAAATGGCCAGCCGATCATCCCGCTTGCGCCCGACCCCTTGCCACCGATACGGGCTCATATGTTTCTGAACGTCTGCCAGTTCGATCACCCGTATAAACTCCTCCTGCTTTTCCGTCAGAGGATCCAGTTCCTTTTCCAGCCAAGGAAAAAGAGTGTGCTGTATGCTATGCCATATGTCGAAAAGTGGGCTCATTCCTTACCGCTTACCTCCTTATTTTATTTGTCGGAATTTGAAGGGGAATATAGCACACTCTCTTTTTATTTTCAATCATTTATGTAATTTATTTTGTATTATTTTCACCCTCTGTTTGATATTGAAATCGGGTTCGGGTCATTCCCGTGCTTCAGTACCGGCAACTGCAAATTCAACTTAATTTTGACTTTTGCAATTACCTCTTAAGAAGAGAAATAAATGTCGGGTGCCGACAAGCTCCGTATTTTCAATTCACAGAAGTAATCTTTTCCATGCTTCGCATTCTCCATTCTTAAAACAGACCTCTGCAATGATATGGTCGAGAAAAAATTCTTTGATTGCCGGCTTGTCCTCCTCTTTAAAAAAGGCTATATCATATCCAATTTTTGTTTGACTTTGAAAAACTTTGACCACCAAACCGGCCTTCCGTAGTGCTGGATTTAATTGGTAACATTTTCCCTCAATCTGTTTTTCGGAATACATTTTTTCCTCCCTCTTACTATTAGCAAGCAACCGTGATCAAACAATGGACTTAAATGAACCATTGGCTTACAGTCATACTATCGGTGTCATGATTACTCTGGCGCTTCGCTCCAAATTATCATGTTGTAAATCGTCTGGTAGTGTCCGCATGTGCTGCCGGTCAGGTGAGCAACGATCACCATTCCGGGGATGCCGCAGAAAAGAGGTTCCAGAAGTACCAAGGGTTCAGCTCCGGCACGATGGAAATTTTCTCGGTCGTGTATCTTTCTGGGAGAGCGACGTGTCGTAATGCTTTTCCGAAATAAATCGGCAACAAACTTGTAAGTCGTTCACCTTTCTTAATGCATAAATTGTTTTGATATCAAACCATTATCAGCTTCCGAATGGTTCAGAGACTCGATGTCTCCAATAGTCAGGGGCACGGTGAAGGTGCATTACGGCGATAACCACGATTTGTTCTTCTTCATCGGAGTACAGGATGGCATAGGGGAAGCGGCGGGTCAGTTTTCTTCTGATTCCGTTTCGCAGGACTGGATATGTCCTGGGGTTGTGCGTGATGTCGTCAGTCTCTCTTTTGATCGCGTATAAGAACGCCCGTCCCAGTCCTCGGCTGTGGGTTTCATAGAAGATCGCGGCTTCGTTCATTTCCTGCTCTGCCAAAGGAAGAAAAGTGATTTTCTTCATCGCACCTTCGAAAACGCATCCCGAAAAACATCGTCGGCTGACCTGGTTTGGAGTTTCCCTTGCCGGTATTCATGATAACGCCGTTCGGCCTCCTGCAGCCAGAGCTCTTCTACATCGGCATCGTCGTGATTATCGAGACTCTTGATCAGATTCATCGCCAGCCGGGCGCGATC
>JAHIOR010000075.1 GCA_018895125.1 Patescibacteria group bacterium
GGTAACTGTGGGACCAACATTGGCTTCTGCCATCTCGACCGGAATGCCAAAATTCTCTAAGGTCTTTTTAATGATTATTGAACTTTGCTTAATATTGCCGCTCGTAGGGCTCCCTTCATTTTTAGAAAGCAAATCAATTGACGGAAAAATATATTGCTCTTTTCCTTTTGACGGCTTTTTGCCATTTTCTTTGATTGTTTCGTGTTTTTCGTTTTTAAACAAAGATATTTTGGGCTGGGCTTCGTGGTTGATTTCGCTTTTCCCCTCGGCCTCTTTTATTTTAATAGACAGGGGACGCGTTGGATTAATAATTCTTTGAAACAGAGATTTCTTTTCTGCTTCTTTTCCCTCCTGGGGTCTGTGCTGCCAAAGAGATTGCAAAAATATCAGCAAGCCAATAATAATTACTGCTCCGAAAATTATGTTTGCCACCAGCAACCCGAAAGCGCTTACTACGAGTTTGGCCATCAAATACCCCAACCAGCCACCCTCTTTTTGACCTAGATTTTGAGCGCCTAAAATGCCGGCGAGTCCGAAAACCAAAACAAAAATACCCAAAAAAATGGGTAAAAATTTTCCTTTTTGCTTCGGCTTTAAAAATAGCAAACCGCCCAAAAGAAAAAGAAAGGGCACTGTAAATACTGTTTGGCCTATTAAGAATCTTGCGCTTGTTAAGAATAATTGTCCGCCTTTGCCAGCTCTGTCCCAGAAACTTAACGCGACAATCACTGCCACTAAAAACATTAAAGTAGCTTTAATCCACCTTTTTGTCCGAGAGGTTAAAAGGGGCGGTTTTGCTTTTTCATCTTTCCGCCAGTTGGCAAATTGTTTTTGGTGGTTTTTCTTTTTTTGATTTTGATTCTTAACCATATTCTTAATTATACCACCAATTTTTTATTTCTTAAAACCAGTACCTGCTGGGATAATTTTGCCAATAATAACATTCTCTTTTAATCCCTTAAGTGTGTCTTCTCTGCCTTCTAGGGCCGCTTTTATCAAAACGCGGGAAGTCTGTTGGAAGGAGGCGGCTGACAAAAATGACTCTGAAGATAATGCTACTTCTGAAATGCCAAACAATATTTGCTGGCCCACTGGCAGTTTTTTGCTTTGTTTTTTTAGTTTTTGGATACCTTCTTGAAAAACGGTTTTATCAATAACTTCGCCCTTCACCCATTCGTTCTCCCCCTCCTCTTTAATTTTTACCTTGGAAAACATCTTTTGGATAATTATCTCAATGTGTTTATCGTGGATATCCACGCCTTGAGAAGAATATATTTTTTGAACTTCCTTGGTGATATAACGCTGGGCTTCTTCTAATCCCGCTGTTTTATACAGTTTTTTTAAATCCAAACTGCCTTCGCAAAGGGGTTGGCTTTCTTTAATAATATCTCCCTCTTTCACCAAAATAGCGGTACGGCCTGGAATTTTGTATTCAATCACGTCTTTTTTTGAAGATGATTTTTCTGAGGTTGATTCAATTTTAATAATTCTTGTTTCTTCATCAACTTTTACCACCCTTCCTTCAGTTAAAGACATCACTGCTTCTCCTTTCGGAGACCTGGCTTCGAATATTTCTTCCACCCGCGGCAAACCATGAGTAATATCGCCAGCACCGGCCACACCGCCCAAATGATGAGTCCTTAAAGTCAATTGGGTGCCGGGTTCTCCAATCGCCTGTGCCGCCACAACCCCAACAGCTTGTCCTAATTCTACCAGCCGGTTTCTGCCGAGATCCCACCCATAACAATGTCGGCAAATTCCTCCCAAGGTTTTACAACCCAATGGCGAACGGACAATAACTTTTTCAATTTTTTCCTTCTCAATCAGATCTGCCTGCTGCCAGTTTATTATCTCGCCTTTTTTCACTAATACTGTCTTGCCTTTGGTAACATTCTCTATACAAACCCTTCCCACCATCTTAAAGGCAAAATTCTGCTCAATATCATCTGCGTCTTTTCTCAAAATAGCCACGCCCTTTTTATCACCGCAATCCTCTTCGATGATTATTACATCGTGGGCAACATCAACCAGACGACGAGTAAGATATCCCGCTGAAGATGTTCTTAAGGCTGTGTCAGCAGTACCCTTTCTGGCGCCGTGCGTTGAAATAAAATATTCCAGTACATTAAACCCCTCCGTAAAAGAAGATTTAATCGGTAATTCAATGATGTCGCCGGCCGGATTATTCACCAAGCCCTTCATACCAGCCATCTGAACGGTCTGAGCCCAGGTACCTTTGGCGCCGGCATTGATAATAGAAAGCACTGATCCATCTTGCGGCAGTGTCTCTTTTAACAAGCTCTCGAGTTTCGATTTAATGGTTTGCCAAATAAAAATTATCTGGGCCGTTTTTTCTTCTTTTGAAAGCAATCCTTTCTTGTAATAATTATTGATTTTCTCAACCTCTTTTTCGGCTTCTTTTAATAATTGTTCTTTTTGGGGAGGAACGACTAAATCATCCATGCCCCAGCTTATTCCTGATAAAGTTGAATACTCAAATCCTAAATTTTTAATCTTGTCCAAAATTTCAACGCATTCTTGGTTGGGATA
>JAHIOR010000076.1 GCA_018895125.1 Patescibacteria group bacterium
ATATTGATTTAGACAAGATAGCTGATTTTCAGGAAGAGATTAAGGCTTTGAATGAAAAAACCAAAGATATCGATACTTTTTACCACCAACAAACATATTTGGCTGGAGTTTTAGAGAGAATATCTGAAAAATTACCGGCCGGAAGTTATTTAAACAACCTTTCCTTTTCACAAACTTCAAATACTTTGAATTTAAGCGGTTTTGTTCTAACTAGAGACGATCTACTGACCTTTAAAAGAAGTATTGAAAGCGATAACAATTTTACTGATGTTAACTTTCCGCCAGGCAACTGGGTTTCACCAACGAATATAGAATTTTCTTTAAGCTTTAAATTAAAGCCTTCCAGGCTTTGAGCGAAATCTTTTTAAGCCTTGAGCGAAAATGACCAACAATTTTTGGAAAAAATATTCACTTAACCTGATCATCGGATTGATTGATCTTAGTTTGGTCATTTTTATAATTCTTTTTCCAGTTAAAATAATTATTAAAGATATTGCCGAACTTTCATCTTTAAAAAAGATTCTCTTTTCTCTTGAAGAGCAGGAAGATAATTTTAACATACTGAATAAAAACTATCGGGCTAATTTTGAAGCCATAAATAAACTTGATGGCACTTTTGTTAATAGCGAGGAACCAATCGATTTTTTAACCTTCATTGAAAATTCGTCTGCAGAGCTAGGTCTAACCACAAAGATTATTCCGACTAATCCTCAGAAGTTTAAAAATGATGTTTGGCCATCAATGGTTTTCCGTCTGTCTTCTAAAGGAGAGTTGGCAAAAATAATGGCTTTTCTGGATAAACTAGAGAACAGCAGTTACTTGGCAGAAGTAACGGATTTCAGTTTGAAAAAACCAGTTAGTAAAGAAGATACATCAAACCAAATTGAAGCGGAGTTCGGCTTAAAAGTATTTGCTAAATAACAGCATAATACTTAAAATAAAGAAAAAGTAAAGACGTGAAATTTAAGATTAATAAACAAAAAGTAAAGAAAGGTATTTTATTCTTGAAGAATTTACCCTGGTTGATTGGGGAGAATGCCTTTCTTTTCTTTGTAATAATGATTTCTATTGCCATTCTTATTAGCGCCATCTTTTTCGTCAGATACGTTGCCTTGATCGATCGTTACAATAAGGCTTCCCCATCACAATTACCAACTCTTAATGAAGAGACTCTTAAAGATATTTTAGAAACATGGCAACAGCGTCAGAACAGGCTTGATAACGCTGATAATAAGGCTTATCCAAACTTCTTTTTGCCCAAAGAAAATAGCCTTGAAAATTAGAAAAAGTCGTGATAATCTTACTCCGAACCGCCCCTGTAGTTCAACGGATAGAACGCTAGCCTTCTAAGCTGGACATGGAGGTTCGACTCCTCCCAGGGGCACATGGCGGTCGTGGTGTAACAGCAGCGCCAGAGTGTGTGGTGTTCTCGATATGAATTTGAACTGTTCCACAGGCTTGGTCTTTTACTTTTTCCCCGCCTTGATGTATAATTAAATAATGGAAAAAAGAAGTAACAGCTCCGGAGTTAGTTGCCAAATTTGTGGTAAAGAGTTTTTTCCAAAACCCTACTTTTTAAAGCATAATTGGGGAAGGTATTGTTCTAGGAAATGCCGAAACGAAAGTAAAAAAACAGGAAAACATGTAATCTGTGCTTACTGTGGTAAGGGGGTTTACAGAACAGCCAGTGATCTGAAAAGAAAGCTGAAGACAAAAACATATTTTTGCAATAAATCCTGCCAATGCGCCTGGAAAAATAAACGAAGAAAGAGTAAAAATGGAGTCAGGATACTAAAACATATATGGGGGTCATGGTGTAATAGTAGCACTAAGGTTTGTGGAACCTTAAGAGAGGATGCAAATTCCTTTGGCCCCCCATTTTACTCTCTGGTTTCTCGGATTTTAAGATTGAATCCTAGAAAAACCCCGTCGCTTAAAAGGCCGGCGAAAAAACTATTATATGAGCTATATTGGAAAAAGAATTATACCCAAAGTGAAATCGCCAGTATTTTTAATGTTACACACACTAGCGTTAAGAGGTGGTTAAACTATTTTAAAATTTCCGTAAAACCCAGAATATTATCCTGTGGTCGTAGCCCTAATTCTTTAAGCAACTTAGAGTTGGGCAGAACGCCTGAAGTTGAGAAAAAATCGGCAGAGGCTCGCAGAATATACACTAAAGAGAAACTTCTTCTAATAATCAGGGAGTTTGTTGAGAAGCACGGGCGTATTCCCACTAAAAACGAATTCGTCCACAGTCATTTCTACCCTGACCATATGACTTACCGCGACAATTTTGGCACTTGGAATAACGCGATAAAAGAGGCGGGGTATAAACCGAATGAAAACTGGTTCTCTCAGAGAGATTTACAGGCCAAGGACGGTCATTGTTGCAACTCCATATCGGAGATAATAATTGATGATTGGCTTTCGGAGAATAATGTGCCGCATGCCAGGGAGGTATTGTATCCGGAGGGGCGATATCGCTGCGATTTTGTAGTTAATAATACTTTCGTTGAATTTTTCGGCTTATCCAATATATCAGGGATTCGCCTTAACTATAACGAGATTATTGTTAGGAAAAGAGGAATGTGCAAAAAACACAATATTCGGTTGATCGAGATTTATGAAAAGAATCTTTATAATTTAGACCAATTTTTGAGTCAAGAACTAGGTATAGAAATAAAACAAAAAGCGTTATTTCGTTGATATATTTTAGAGAATTAAAAAATAATATGAAAGCAGCTCCTAAAATGAAATACCTTGAAATTAAATGGAAGCATTTTGATAAGGATGGTAAGATTTGCAATCGCTGTTTTAATACTGGTCAGAACATTCAAAGAGTTATCGCGAAATTAAAGAGTGAATGTTTGCCAGCGAAAGTCCGAGTAAAATTCAGAGAAGTTAAACTGCCCGTAGAGAAATTAGGAGAATCGAATACAATTTTATTTAACGGGATTCCGATTGAGCGAATGATTTCTAAAATAACGCTTTACGAAACTACGTGCGGTTCTTGTAGTGCACTAGCCGGCAAACTAAGTTCCTGTCGAGCCTTACAATATCAGAAAGAAACATACGATACGGTTCCAGAAGACTTTATCTATGAAGTTTCGTGTAAAATACTTGGGTGCTGTGGTTAACTTATATTACTGTATTAAAAATTAAAAAAAACAGCGTCCAAAACCGTTTTTTTTGTGACTAGTCTTTTTCTTCAATAATTGCTTTAAGAAACAGCTGTTTGTTTTTTCTCAAAATTTCAAACTCAACTTCTTTAATATCATCAAGGCGTTTTAAAATTTCTTCAAGAGGCTTTTTCTCAGTTATTTCTTGGCCTTGGCATTTTAAAATAATATCAAACTCTTTAATGCCTGCTTTATGTGCCGGAGAGCCGGGGGCAACAGCTTTGTCGTTTGGTAGGTCTTCGGAAATAACCAAGGCGCCATAATTAACCGGTAAATTATTTCTTTGCTTCAAATTGTCGTTTAAAAGAAGATATCTGACTCCTAAGTATGGCTTTTTAATCCGACCATATTTTTTTATTTCCCTTAAATCTTCTTTAAGATGATTAATGGGAATGGCAAAACCAATGTTTTCAGCGCCAAAAACAAGAGCAGTGTTAACGCCGATAGCCCTGCCATTTAAGTCAATTAATGGTCCTCCTGAATTTCCTGGATTAACAGCTGCGTCAGTTTGAATCAGGCCTCTTAATTTAGAAACGCGGCCCGAAATCATACTTTTAGCTGAGATAAAACGACTGAGGCCGGAAACAACCCCCACAGAAACTGAGTTCTGAAACTCACCTAAAGCAGTGCCAATAGCAATGGCAGTTTGGCCTAGTTCTAGATTTTCAGAACTGCCAAGGCTAATAACTGGCAGTCTTTTAGCTTCTATCTTTAATAAAACTAGATCGTTAATAAAATCAGTCGCCAGGATTTTAGCATTAAATTCTTCTCCGGAACCTAAAATAATGCGGTATTGTTCAACTAAAGGAGAAATTAAATGGCTGTTGGTGGCAATAATACCATCTTCGGTAATTATGAATCCGGACCCAGAACTTATCTTTTTACCATCTTTTTTTAATTGGGAAGAAATGTCTAGAGGAGTTTCTCTGTCTTCAAAAAGACCCCAGAATTGGGAAGATTCTTTCTTCTTTTTTAATACTTGCTGATTGCCGACAATAGAAACTACGGCTGGCAAAGCCTTTTTAATTGCTTTAATAACTTGAAAATCTGTTGGCATGAATTAATTGTAGCAAAAAAATCTTCTTGTTGCTAATTAAAAATTGTGATAAGTTGACTTTGAAATCGTTTTTTTGCCCCCATAGTCCAACGGATAGAACGGGAGTTTCCTAAACTCTAAATCCAGGTTCGAATCCTGGTGGGGGCACTACTATAATTTACTTGAAATTGAGCAGAAAATTGTCTATGATAGATCATTGTATTTGGGCCCGTAGCTTAGAGGAAAAGTGTTTGCATGGCATGCAAAAGATCGCGGGTTCGAGTCCCGCCGGGTCCACCAAAGACGATTTGTCGCCTCGCTCGTGGCTTCGCCCCTCGCTTCGGCGGGCATTTCGGCAAGATAATTCCACGGATTTTTGAAATCAATCGCCAACTTTCCCGCCGCCGCCGAATTTCATTTTTTGCTTCGCAAAAAGCGCCGCCTGTTCTTTACTATTTTTGATTTATAGTGTAGCATTGTAGTAGTTGGAAGGAAATAGTAATGATACTTTAATTCTACTACCACGATATTAGTATGTCAAACATAACCAAAAATTTAAGAAAGTTAAGGGAAACTAAAGGGCTATCCCA
>JAHIOR010000077.1 GCA_018895125.1 Patescibacteria group bacterium
ATTTACGAAAAGACATTAACTTTATTTTAATTTTATAGGACATGCGATGTCCATTCTTTACTAACAAAGAACAGCCTTAAAATAATCTAACGGGTCATGGCAGACTATGTCTTGTCATGACAAAATTGGCTGCTGCTAATAAAAGGAGGTTCTTATGAGCAGAGCATCGTTAAGGGGTAATGGTAACTCTTTGCCGTCCGTCGTGGAGACTGGGATCGCCTGACACATCCGCCAAAGATCAGGAACATCCCCCCAAAGAAACCTTACTCAACCCAGAGAGCATTGGCATAAGTCAATGCTCTCACCCTTTTTAATAGACAAAAAACCGCCTTAATTAAAAGGTGATAATTTGTATTATCCATAGACGGCTCCCCAAATCGGTCTAGAACCTACGCTTTAAGGGAGATTTTGGGGCTTTCTAGCGGTGTCTCATAATGCCTCTCGGTCTGGGCGTTTTTAAGCTAAAATGAGACAAATGAGACACGGAAAGGTAATATTTAAAATGTCTTATTTTTACTCTTAACGAAAACAGCATTTTCATTTTTAACTCCGTGTTTCTTCCTCCAGTCATCATAAACTCCAAGATACGCCCTGACAATTCTTTCTCTCCCGTTCAGGCCAAGCCGTTTCAACATATCTTCTATCTTTAATGATTGTCCTTCGATTTCCATATAATACCCGAATGGTAAGGTATCAATAGTAACTTCGACCTTCTGTTTTTGATCATAATAAGTATCTCTAAACTTCTCAAATATTCTTTCTTTTTCATACCCTAGGACTTTCAGCACATCTCTCGCCCCATCTACATCTTGCACTTTTAAATTGAACTCTGTCCTTTTAAAATATTTTTTGCTTTGCTCTTTTTTCACCTTAACCGTTAACCATGCTCCGGATGCGTCAACCTTAATCCTTGGGAAAATTCCCCTATCAATAGATGAACCGTCGGGAGTAAAAAAACCGAAAGTAGTTTCGAAAGACTGTTTGGCAATAAGCCGAAAACCAAGTTTTTTCAACTCGTTTTTTATTGTCGAAATATCTTTCCTATCTAGCTCAACTTTAATCTCTACCTCTTTTTTCTTGTTTTTCGTGGTCATAATAGATTAAACAGGATGATTTTTAACACAGGTCCATGCTCTTTAATTAGTTTTTGGAAGATAATCGCTGATTCAACTCCCAAAGAGCTGTTTTGTTACTGTCGTATTTCAAAAGCTTGTGAGCTTCCTTAAACGAGAGCCACTTATATTCTAAATGCTCTCCGCTTATTTTCAAATCCCTTGATTTCGCTTTGACTCCGAAAGCATATTCCGGAACCACAAACACTCCTTCCCACCTATAGTCCCCTATATTCTCAACTGGAATGGTAGTCATTGAATCCAATTGCATAAATTCAGAATCTATCTTTGCTTCTTCAAATACTTCTCTCTTTACGGCCTGCAGAGGAATTTCATTTCCTTCTCCGCCGCCGGAAATACCTTGCCAAAATTTCAAATCCCTTCTTTTGAAAATTGCATATAAATAGCTTCCTTTTTCTTTTAAATATGGAAACACAAGTACCTGATATGGTAACCTTCCTTTTTTTTCAAAGTGATAGTGTTGTTTTTTGTGCATATCCAACTAACGAAACATTCGGGTCGGCTTGTCCGCCAAAGCTTTATGCGAAAGCGGAGGTCTTAACGCAGAATGAAACACCATAAAAAGGATGTCTCATTTTTGGTAGTTTTGAACGGAGAATGGTTTTAACAGTGTCTCGTTTTATCTAAAGATCTTATTGAGAAACTCTCTTTCTTTAATAATCTTTCTTGAGATAAATTCCTGCTTAGTCAGCCAAAAGTTTTTAGCCCCCTCCTTATCGACTAGCTCCGGTCTTTCTCTCAACTTAAGAGTATAGTTCAAAAAGACGCTGTGACGCTTTTTGTTTTTGGAAATGTAATTATAAACATCAAGAAACCGTGGCTCCCGAACCAAATTGTAACCAAGCTCCTCTCTTAATTCCCTCTTTAAGGTATCTAAGATAGTCTCGCCGAATTCCATTCTCCCCCCAGGGAAGTCAAAGACACCACTTTTGTGCCGCCTAATTAAAATCCGGTCTTGCCACTTAATAATAATTTTTACCGCGACATTTGGTTGGTGATTCATATTGATTTAAGCGTATCAAAAACAGAAACCTCTCGCAAGATGAATTTACGAGAGGTTTTGTAAATCGCGGATTAATCGGAAAAGTTGTCGTTGCCCTTTCAGGTATCTAACTTTGTATTCTGCGTAGAAGTCAATGATACCTATTAGGCAAACGATCTCGTAGAGAAGGTATTTCGGCAAAGAAAGATCTAATCCGTAACCGCAGACTAGATTTTGCCACGGCGCCCCATGGCCCTCGCGAACGCCAAAGA
>JAHIOR010000078.1 GCA_018895125.1 Patescibacteria group bacterium
ATTTCTTTTTGCGGTCTGGTTGTCGCACCACCTAATGCACATTCTCCTCTATCTGGTGGTATTTTGAAATTTTCTAATGGGTAATTGTTTACCATATTTTTTATAATTAGCTAATTATGCTTAACTTTTTTCTTATTATTCGGATTGCATTTTTTATGCCACGGATAGTTCCATCGTCTCTGTCCGGGAGATACTACTATTTCGTTTTTACAATATTTACAGTTCATATTTTATTCTTGTTTTAATTGTTGAGGTTTTTCGCAAATAATACCCGTTGTAGTGATCAGGAGAGATGCGATTGATACGGCGCTTTCAATTTGAGCGATTAGAACATCGACAGGGTCCATCACTCCGACTTTTTGCCACTGTCCGATTTCGCCGGTCACTACATTTATGGCCTCGCCGGGTTTTAAATCTCTATGTTCGTCAATCCCGACGTTTGTTTTTAATTGCTGGAAAGGAACTTTCAGCGCGGCGTTCAGAATTTCGCTTGAGGTGCTAAGGTTTGAAAGAGCAATTCCACCTCCGGCCACTACTCCGCCCTTGAATGCGGCGTGGACGGCATTGATTGCATCCTCGACTTTATACCTGAGAGCGTTTACCTCATTCTCTGTTGGAGCTCCAACTTTAATCACTCCGACTTTATTGCTGAATTTTGCCAGTCTTTGCTGTAGCTCAGTTTTTACTCTTTCATTTTTTTCTTCCTCGACTGCTACTTTTAGGCTGAATATAACTTTTGATATTTCGCTTTTCTTTCCTTTAGGTTTGATAATGACCGATTCGTTCCGGCGCGCGATAAATCTTTCCGAGCGGCCTAGGTCTAATATTTCGACTGAATCAATTTTATCGCCTTTCTTTTCGCTGAAGAATTTTCCGCCGAGCATCAGTGCCATATCCTCGAGCATTACTGTTTGATTATCTCCGGAAGGAACATTGATTGCAATCACATTGAATTTACCTTGCATCTTATTTAAAATCAATGTCGCGAGTGCATTCTGTTCGATGTTATCGCAAATAATCACGAGGCTTAATATTTGTTTGGCCGCCAGTTTATTCATAATTCCTATCACGTCATTGGCTTCGGTCAGTCGGTAATCAGTTATCAGGATGTATGGTTTTTCAATTACGCCTTCCATTCTCTGTGGGTTCGTAATCATATAGGGACTGACATATCCGCGGTTCAGTGTAATTCCTTCTGTAAGCTCTGAGAATGTTTCCATTGTTCCGGAGCGGTCAACTGTTAATACTCCGTTTTCGCCGAGAACCTGCCACGCATCCGCGATAAGTTTGGCGATTTTTTTATCGTCAAAACTTACCGTTGCGACTTTTAATAAATCTTCTTTTGTTTTTACTGGCTTTACCTCTTTAAGAAGTTGCGCCTTGCATTGGTCAAACGCTATTTTTAATTCCTTTTCAATTTTCCGGGTGTCTCTCCGGGAGAGTTTTACTATCTGGTTAAATATTGCCTGAAGAATTATTAGGGCGCCGGTAGTTCCGTCTCCGACTCTGTCATTGGTTTTTATCGCCGTTTCTCTGACGACTTTCATAATGGCATTTTCTGCCGGGTCGGTAAGCTCCAAGTCCCTGGCAATCTGAACGCCATCGTCGACGACCATGCCGTGAGTCAATTTTGATATGATCACTTTATTGCTGGCCGGGCCGAAGGTTGGTTTAATTAAATCTACAGTTTTATCGACTGCTGATTTGATGATTGAAAATGTATCTTTTGAATAAATTTGTACGCTCATAATTTGATTATTGTTTTAGATGGATTATAAAGTTTCATAAAAACTCTTTTTGTAGATCCGAAGTCTTGGGCATATTGCCTCACGTGGGCTTTAAGGTACTCGGCGTTTTCGATTCTGCCTTTATATCCCTTGACCCAGTGAGCGGTATGTCCGCAGATTTTACATCTCTCCCAAATCTGTTGCGGATTTTCTCCGAGCCTTACAAAATCGTGAACTTGTCCGAATTTACATCGCGCAAAACGAGTTCCGTATCGGATCAATGAGGTTTTCATTTTAAGTAAGCAATGATATCTTCATCGAGGAGTATTTTATATTCCACCTCTTTGTTATTTTCGCGCCTTTTGATATTTTCTCCCGCGAAAGCACCATATAAAATTTCATCGCCTTTTTTTAAATCTGAAACATCTTCGCCTACGGCTTCGACTATGCCGACGGCTTTTTGTTCGCGCTCTTCTGATTCAGGGAGGATCAATCCCTGTTCAGTTTCGCGCGATTCTTTTTCTGCGGGCTTAACTAATACCCAACTTCCTCTTGGTAAAATCTTTTTAATTTTATTCATAATTTATATTAAATCTGATAATTTAGTATCTATTCCCTTTTTTTTATTTTCTGCGATTGTCTATTGCCTTGCTATTTCGCTTTCATCTTCCGGGAGATAAATTGCTCCCCGTTTTTGCGGTCCGGAATTACCAAGTCGTGTTTCGATAATTTTCACTCTTTGCTCAATTCCGGCTCGGAAATATGCCAGTATCGTGAATACTAAAATCGCCGTTATTACTCCTGTGATGAATCCTTCAATAAACATAGCTTTATTCCTCCGGGTTAATTAAAGTATTTTCGCCTTTTTTTTCTGGTTCTTTTTTCCTCGCGCTAAACAATACTGGATCAGCGACCACGATTCCGTTTGGGGCAATCTTTGCCTGAGCGCCGAGTGCTAGTTCGTATTTACCCAACAGTCCTCTTAACTCTTTATCGAAGCCTTCAATTCTTTTTTGTAAGTCTGCCTCTTCCGGTGGTAGGTTTTTTAAGTTTAAAATTACTTTTTGTTCTTCTGGCATAATTTGTTTTTAATAAATTTATTATATTTTTCATCCTCAAGAATACACTTTTTTTTTGCTTCTTTTTCTTTCCAAGATAACCTCTCTTGGTGAGTTGTCGACCTTTTTTTGTTTGTTTTCATTTTTCTTTTTTTGCCGCCTTTTTTTTCACCTCGTAAATGGGTTTGAGCCCACTTGGTTTTGCAAACGCCTTTACCTTTACCTCGATGACTGCCTATTCTTTTATTTCCTGCCATAAATTTATTTCATTATATCAACAGCGTTATCTAGATATTTATCTATTGATTTATCAAGAGAAGTGCGTTTTGCCCATCTTTTTTTGGCTCCGCTTTTTCCAATTTCAATCATATGGGCTCTGCCATTATTTTTGAATGTCGCTCGACCTCCGCGACGTCCAATTGTAGAATATACTTCTTGTTCTGCTTTGGTTAATTTTGTTTTGTTTTGTTTTTTCATATTTTTTTTGATATTCCGGGTGATGCTGATTTGATTGGTGGGATTTCGTTCGGTTGTAGCGGACGCCGAGTCCTACCTATTGCCACCCACACGATTTGGCTTCCCTGACATTGCCTAGATAATTACTCTAGGCTGCAATCATCTCAGCAACACTCGGTTCGTCAATATTTATATTATACCAAGCCGTTGGGTTTATTGCAATACCTATTTTGTGGATAACTTTTCTTCTTCCTGTAATTGTCTCCATTCTCGGCAAGGCCAAGGAGGAACATCTACTTCCCCTTTAGTCCTTTCTATAATCTCCTTAGAGATAACATCGTATAGCAAATCTATTTCGCCGGTCTTAAATAGATCGTTGATGCTTTTTTTGCCATACCTTTGTTCCATAAGAGGTCTGAAAATAAATTCTTTTATTGCCCATCCGCTCCAAGGCATCTCAATATCTTTTCTGAGGAATGCCCTCATATCGATGTGTTTTTCGTTCAATGCTTCACCAACCTGATCAAACCACAGATGCATCGCCTTGCGCTGCTGTTCTGAAATTAGTTCCGAGATATATCTAGCTTTTCCGATTACTTTGTACCCCATAGCTTCAAGTTTTTTTTCCAGTTCATCTGCTCCCTTGGAAATGGTGTCCGGTTCGATTTCAATCGTGACTTCATACCGGCGCTTAATGTTTTTTTTATCTGATGGTTTTGTCATATGTTTATTATTTTGATTCTTCAACTTACTCGTCTTCCGATGTCTCAGCTTCAATTTTCTTATCTTCCTCGTCAACTTTTTCTTCTGGTGTCATATCGCTCATAATATCACCTCCTTTCATTTTTAATTCTTAGTATTATTCCCTTAATGGTGGAGGCAAGGATTTGTTCTAAGTGATACGGCAACGATTATTTCCTTTCGGACCCTGGCAGGTCTAGAACCCCTGCTGACGTTGCGAGGATATACTTATATTTCACCTTGCATGCGAGCCTTGTGATTCCCAACTGTAGTGTTTTTCCGTTGTGTTTCAAACAGAAGTTTCTCGCAGTATCTCACAAAATGGGATTTTTGCGTCTACCTTTTCCGCCACTCCACCTCTAAAAGAACAATTTATAATTTAATTATACCAAGCTGTTGGTATTATGTCAAGTGAATAACTTTAATAAAATTTTAACAATTTACCCACTTTATTTTTAATATCTTTATAAGAATATTGATCAACTACAATCAATTTTATATTAGGATAATATTTTGCCATTCTCTTTATCTTTGTTTTACTTTTTGCGTCCATCCAGCCTTTAATCTCGTGATATTCTATTTTTCCAGCCATTGTCATTACTTTAAAATCTGGCTTGTAGCTTCTAACTCCGCGCCGTATTTTTTCAAACCAGAATGTATCTACCTCGAACTGCCAACTTCTTATTTGTAATTGCTTAATCAGAAAATCCAAGTATAGTGCATAATTAGCTTCCCAAGAACTTCTAAAGAATATACTTTTTCCATTGATATCGTATTTTCCCATCATTTTATTATTAAATTATTGAATTAAACTTTTTTCTATAATTTTCTAATTCTTGGATATATTCCTTTTGGCATATACCTCTATTATGCCTCTATTTCTTTTATAATCAACGATACTTGGAAGAAATCTTCCTACTCTTAATTCTAATATCATAAAAATCTATATTACTTATACTTG
>JAHIOR010000079.1 GCA_018895125.1 Patescibacteria group bacterium
AGTAGTACAAACTGCTGTTTGACTACGGGGCGAGCAGACGAAACTTCAAAAGGTCAACCCATTAATCAATGCTTGCCCCGCATTATTCGAGCAGTCTGCGAGAATTAGTGCGGGGTCGTAGGTTTACCAGTTTATCCAAGAAAGGCGAGAAGAGCCATGATAGTAATTCCAAGAATTATTAAAAACAGCTGAATCAAAGAGGATTTGGGTCGGACATCATGATGGAGTTCGGGGAGAAGGTCGCTCCCTGCCAAGTATAAGAATCCGCCGG
Organism: Patescibacteria group bacterium; assembly: GCA_018895125.1. Taxonomy (GTDB): domain Bacteria; phylum Patescibacteriota; class Minisyncoccia; order Minisyncoccales; family GWA2-46-15; genus GWA2-46-15. The sequence goes on from JAHIOR010000079.1 coordinate 272, forward strand.
CAGTTAGAGGCAGTAAATAACTGGCAAAAAACTCTTGCCAAAAACCAAGAACCAAAGCAGTAATTGCTCCCAGGATAGCAGTCAGAGCGCTGAGAAAGTTGAAAAACAAAGCTTTTTTGACAGAATAGCCGCTATGAACTAGAACGCCGAAGTTTCCAATTTCTTGGGGGATTTCATGGAAAATAACTGCCAGAGTGGTTGCTAATCCGATTTGGAAGCTGACAGCGTAGGAGGCGGCGACCAAAAGTCCGTCAATAAAGTTATGAACAGCATCGCCAGTCAAGCTCATTGCCGCGACCGAAGGCAGGTGAACGTCGCAATCCGGAAAGTGGCAATGCCGCCATCTTAGGAATTTTTCCAAGGAAAAGAAAACAATAATCCCGAAAATAACAAGGAGAGAAGTTAAAATGTTGTTTCCAAGCTTTTCAAAAGATTCCGGCAAAAGATGGATGATGGCGTCGCCGAAAAGCCCGCCAACGGCAAAACTGACGAGAAAAAGGGAAATCTTTTTTAATCTCTCTGGTTTCCAGGAAAGGGTAAAAACCCCGATCAAGGAGATCAGGCTGACTATAGCCACGCTCATTAGAGAATAAAACCAAACCTGCGCATTAGCGAACATATATTTAGGATATCAGGGTTTTCCTTCAAAAACAATGATGTGACATATAAGATAGACGGTCGTCAGTATTATATGTTGTGGTAAGAATACATATATCTTAAAAAAGGCATTTCGGGTTATCTGATTTCTGACATCGTGACTCTTCCATTCCATGATGTGATATGTTTTCCCCGCTGAAAGCGGGGTTGATAAAAGAGCTGAAAAGCCCCAGAGCGCCCCCAACCGGAGTCGAACCGGTGTTATCGAGTTGAGAACCCGATGTCCTAACCACTAGACGATAGGGGCAGATACAATATTGTAAATTGAAAATTGCAAATTGTAAATTGGTTTAGAGTTCGTAATCAGGCGGAATCTGCCATAAGTCAATAATATATTTAGCCAGGTCATGAAAAATAGGCATAGCTGAATATTCGGCAGTATTGGTTTGAGGATTATCAAGCTTGACCAGAATCAGGAATTCAGGCTTAAAAGCCGGGGCAAAACCAACAAAAGATTGAATAGTTTTATCAGAAGAATATGTTCCTTCTTCGGGCACTTGAGCGGTGCCGGTTTTACCAGCTATGAAGTATCCTGGAATCTTGGCTTTTTTACTGTAGCCGTTTTCAATAACACTGACCATCATTGAAGTTACCTTAGCGCTTGTCTCAGGAGAAATAATGTTTTGAGATAATTCAGGCCGGATCTTTTGGATTAAACCCTTTCCGTTAACTTCGTTAACTATTTCTTTAATCAAATGGGGTTTTGGCATTTTGCCGTTATTGGCAATGGCACAATATGCTTTGACCAACTGAATGGGAGTGATCTCAATACCTTGGCCAAAACTGGCGGTAGCAAAGTTAATCTCGTAGCCTTTTTTAAACTCTTGGTTTTTAGAATAGACTTCGCCTTGAGTATCAATGTCGGTTTTCTGAAAGAAACCAAATTTATCCAGATATTCCAAGAAAAGATTGGAGCCTAATTGCTGCTCGGCAAAAACAGCTCCAGTATTGATTGATTTTTCTAAAACCTGAGTCATGGTTTGCTCGCCATAAATTCTTTTTGCATAATTATAGATTGAAGTTTTGCCAATTCTGACAATACCCTTATCAACATAAGCAGTTTCCGGAGTGATTTTTTTCTCTTCAAGAGCAGCAGCTATGGTAAAAGGCTTAAAAACAGATCCTGGCTCAAAAATGCTTTGAATGGCTTGGTTTTGGAAAACAGCCATATCTTTTTCTTGCTCGTAACTGTTCGGGTCAAAATTAGGGAAGCTAGCCAGGGCCACTATTTCTCCAGAACTGGGTCTGACAACAATAATTGTGCCTGATTCAATATTTAAATTTTCTTGGGCTTGTATTAATAATTTTTCAGCTTTAAATTGAACTTGGTGGTCAAGCGTTAAGATAAGAGTACTGCCATTTTTTATCTCTTCCATGGGATCAGAAGAAATTAATAAGCCCCCCAGACCCTTTTCGCCCTTAATCATACCCTGGTCACCTTTTAGGATTTCCTGGTAATAGCTTTCAAGTCCGTATTGGCCTTGTTTTTCAGAATCAACAAATCCAATCAGGCTTGAAGCCATTGTTCCTTGGGGGAAGATTCTGGAATCTTCTTGGCCGATATGAATTCCGGGGAAATTGATTCTTTGCAGTTTATCAATCTGATCTGGAGTTGCTTTGGTTTCCAATAATTCATAAAGGCTGTCATTATTGACTTTTTTCTCAATAAAACTTTCTTCCAAATCCAGAATTTGTTTTAAAGCTTCTTTAGTTTTTTCTTTATCTTTGATATCTCTCGGGGAGATGTAAACAAAATATCGGATCTTATTAGTAGCTAATTTTTCTCCGTTGGCAAAAAGAATTTCACCTCTGGCGCCGGTGACATTTTCAAAGAATCTTTGCTGGCCTTGAGCCATAGCCTTGTAAAATTTGCCTTTTACTATCTGAATCCAAAACAAGCGGCCAATGATGACCGCTCCGATTAGGAATAATAGAAAAATGATCAGCTTTAATCTTTTATTGTTCATCTTCTACCTGGCAACAACGCTTTTTTCCATGGCTTGGATAAAGCTAATGCTTTGAACTTTTTCCAACCCCAGGCCCTTAATTAGCTCTTCAAGATTAGAAAGAGAGTTTTCTTTTGTGGCGCTGGCTTCCAAAGACTGATTTTCTTCTTGCAGGCCAGTTAGTTTTTCTTGGAGATGTTGTAATTGATAGGTCTTAGCAATGATCTGATTATTTTGCCAGAAGAAGATTGAGGCCAAAATTATTAAGAAAGCCAGGCTGGTTAGTAACCAGAATTTCTGGTTTGTTCTTGGTGGTGCGTAAACTAAAACATTCATATTGTTTTTTGCACCACTCTTAATTTTGCTGATCTTGATCTTTGGTTAATTTGTAATTCTTGGGTGCTGGCCATGATTGGTTTTTTTGTCAGGACCTTAACCCTTTCTTTTTTTTCTTCTGCTTTGAAAAAATGTTTAACTATTTTATCTTCTAAGGAATGGAATGAAATAACAGCTAGCTTGCCTCCTTTCTCCAGAACGTCAATGGCTTGAGGTAGAGCAATTTGTAAATTTTCCAGTTCATTATTGACAGTAATCCGCAAGGCCATGAAAGTTCTGGTGGCCGGACTTATTCTTCCTCTTTCGTAATTCATCGGCACTGCTTTTTTAATGATCTCAACCAGTTCCAGGGTTGTTTTGATCTGTCTGACCCTTCTTCTCAGGACAATATTTTCAGCGATTCTTCCAGCAAACTTTTCTTGTCCAAATTCTTTAAAAATTCTTTCCAGTTCTGGTTTACTCCAATAATTAACAATTTTATCTGCAGTTAACCCTTTCTTTCCCGCTAAGGACATGATCAATGGTTCGTCTCTCAAAAAGCTGAAGCCTCGACCTGATTCCTGGAGTTGCCAGCTGGAAATGCCCAGATCCATGACAATTCCTTTTATCTTTGAAAAGTTTCTATCAGCAACAATCTTTTTCAAATTTACAAAGTTATCGTTAACCAGAATGATTCTATGCCCATAGTCCGAAGCATTTAAAGTTTTAATTGTTGCTGCTAAGATCTCTTGGTCTTGCTCAATGCCTAAGATTTTTCCTTTGGGACCGTTTTTCTTTAAGATTTCCAAGCTGTGACCAGCTTCTCCCAGGGTGGCATCAATAAAGTTTTCATTTTCCTTTGGGCCTAGCCAGTCAACTACTTCTTTTAAAAGAACTGGGGCGTGCATCTTATTAAATTCCTAATTCTTTCAGTCTTTCAGCAATATCTCCGCCAGCGCTTTCAGTCTTCCTCTTGTATTCTTGCCATTTAATTTCATCCCAGATTTCAAGGCGGTTACTAACCCCGGCAATAACAACTTTCTTTTTCAGGCTGGCGTATTCTTTAAGAAAATCAGGAACTAAGATTCTGCCTAAGTTATCAAGATTAACTTCCATGGCTCCGGTCAGCATTAATCTTGAGAATCCCCTAGCATCAGCTCCAGATAAAGGAAGGTTGTTTATTTTTTCCGCCAGTTTACCCCATTCTTTTATTGGATATAAAGATAAACAATTATCCAGCCCTCTAGTAATGACTGCTTTTTTTCCCAGTAATTGACGAAGCTTGGCTGGAATGGCCAATCTTTTTTTATCATCTATTGAATATGAATATTCTCCTATGAACATGTTAGTTATCCCCTGTTTTGGTTGTTTTTCCCATTGTTATCCACAATTATCCATTGTTCTCCTCGCTGGTTCCACTATATCCCACCAAATATATCTAGTCAACCACTCAAAACCACTACTTTTTCCACAGTTTGTACACGATTCCTAAATAAACAAAAAACCGCGTTTTTAGCGGTCTTTTCAATTTTTAAATCAAAATTTAATTAATTTTCATCATAAAATCAGGAACTTCGATTTCAACTTTGACACCCCTTTTCAATTCTCCGGATAATAGTCCCGAAGCTAAGACATTTTCTACTTTATCCTGGATTACTCTTCTCATTTGTCTAGCTCCAAAAACAGGATCATAACCTAACTCAACGATTTTTTCTTTCAACGATTCGGTGATGACTAATTCGACTCCTTTTTCAATTAAGTTCTTTTTTAGTTTTTGCAAAAGTAAATTAGCGATTCCTAAAAGATTTTCTTTGGTCAAGGACTTAAAGACAACCACAGCGTCAAACCTGTTGATGAATTCTGGCCTGAAGGTTCCGGTTTCAAAAACATTATTTAAAAGCTTTTGCTTTATTTTTGGCATTTCCATGTTTTGAGCAATAGCCTCGAGAATGATTCGGTAGCCGGCATTAGATGTGGCAATAATAACCGTGTTTAAAAAACTAATTTTACGTCCCAGACCGTCGGTCATAAAACCTTCGTCTAAAATTCTTAAGAACAGATTTAATATATTGGAATTAGCTTTTTCAATTTCATCCAAGAGCACTAAAGCAAAAGGAGTTTCCCTAATTTGATTAACAAAAAAGCTTTGCTCTTGATTGGTTCCAATTAACCGATCAATATCTTTAGGGTTTTGGTATTCAGAAAGATCCAGTCTGATAATCCGGTCTTCATCACCAAAGTAGGTGGCTGCCAATGCTTTAGCAGTTTCTGTTTTACCCACGCCCGTCGGTCCTAAGAATAAAAAGGTGCCCATTGGTCCTTTTCTAATCGAGATGTCAGATCTGGCCCGTCGCAACGATGAAGCAACTTCTTTAATGGCTTCTTCTTGGTTGATAATTCTTTCGTGCAAAAGACTTTCAAGGTTTAAGAGAACTTGTTTCTCTTGTCCAGATAATTGCCCAACCGGAATTTCTGTTTTTTCAGAAATTATTTCAGCCACATGCCTGGGCAACAAAACCTCCTCATTGTTTTGAGAAACCGAAATCAAAACTTCTTCCATTAAATCGGTGGCTTTCTTGGGGAAAGGCAAGGCTGGCATGTAGCGATCAGCCTTGGAAACCAATTCCTTAATAGCCGGATAGCTGATGAATTTCTTGTATTTTGCTTCCCAACCAGGAGTAAAGAGTTCCAATAGCATGATAGTTTCATTTTGGGATATCTGAGAAATTTCCACTTTTTCAAAAAAAGGGGCTACCGGGCTATTATCGACAATTCGGTGAAAGTCAGCAAAATTGGTAACGGCTAAAATTTTAAATCTTGGGGTCTGAAGATAATTGGTGATGATCCCGGAAATATCAATAGTGCCAGGGCCAGTTCTGGCGTGCTCGCTGCCAACAAAGTTATGAAGATCTTGGATTATTAAAATAATATTGCCGGCAGAAAAAGCTTCATGAAGCACTGTTTCTAAAACCCGGCCAATATCATCTTTGCCCTGGCAGCGGCTGATAAGCACGGGTAAATCTAGCTCGACTACTCTTTTATAGTTTAATTCCGAAACACTTTCTCCAAAAAGAATTCTTTGAGTTAGAGCTTGAATAATGGCGCCTCGTCCTGATCCGGGATCGCCAACCATCAGAACATTACTATATTCGCCTCGGGAAAGAGATCTTTCTATTTGGTCGATTTCTTTCTTATGGCCGATAATTTCTTCAAAACCTCTTTGTCTAACAACGTCAGTCCAGTCAATTGAATATTGGTCAAGATTAATAGTGTAGCCAGCTGACCATTCTTTAGCCATGGATCCCATTCTGACTAAATTCTTATATTCCCAGAACTTTTTTCTTTCTTCGAGTTTTCTTTCGTGACTTTCCCACCACCAAGTTAGATTCTCAACGTCTTCGGTTTTTAAATCAGTTTCAATTAGAATTTTTCTAAAGAAAGGGTCATTCTTTGATAAAGAGGTTAAAAGATTTCCAGAACTGACAACCTCATATCCCTTTTTATCTGCTTCTTTCAAAGAATCAGCGTAAAAATCATTAAGGTTTTCATCTTCGTCTCGAGGAGGATCTGCTAATCTTTCTTGGAGGAATTGCTTGAGATCGCCTCGGTCAAGCAAAAGCCTAGAAAATACAAAAGAAATTAAGGGAGAGTCTTCATATAAAAGAGAGTATAAAAAGACAGCTGTATTAGGTGGAGCTTTTCTTTTCCGGCAAAAGTCTTCAGCTCTTTTAACAGCTATCGATGTATTAAAATCCAAAAAACTGGCAAAATTAAAGTTTTCTGGAGCTTGCAATACTTCTTTAATAGAAACTAAAGGTTTTGGTTTTTTAAGCCTGATGTTAAAGAAAAGGCCAAATTCCCAAAAAGTAGCCGCCAAAGATAATGACATTATGAAAACGCCAAGAAGCCTAGCCAAAGAAGAATTACCGAGCGTGTTTGTAAAGAAACCAAAGCCGAAAATAGCCAGAGATAAAAAGGCCGATATAGAAAATATTATTTTAAAAACTCGAGCATTATTGAAAAACGGCCATTTGGAAAAACTAATGGCTTTAGAGATTTTAGATTGGGAAATATTTAATAACATAATTTAGAACAGTAAACTGGTGCCTTTTAAAATTCCCAGGACAATCAGTAATGGCATGGCTAACCAAGTAATAAGGGCAGCCAGTCCGATAATCAAGATGCCAAATTGGACTATAATGCCAAAAAAGATCATAAAAGTTCTCATAATTGCTCCCAGAATTCGAGAAATCATGTTTGAAAAGAAAACTTCAAGGTATTTGCCGATATCAAAACCCCGGGGGTAATGCCAGCGGTATTGGTGCCAGTAGGCAAAAAGAGTTTTAAAAAGCAAAGTGACTGAAAAATAATTCCAGTTGAAAACCAGGATGTTCATCCAGCCTCTGAAGATCTGCTTGGGCGCTTCAACGAAATGCCAGTAAAGCCATAATAAGATAATGTTTTGGCTTAAGATGCCTGTCATGGCTTTATTTTAACACATTAAGATAGTGGGCGGTATAGGATTCGAACCCCCGTATAACGTTTTCATTCCCAAAGTTTACAGCTTTGCGTCATGATGGCGCGTATACGGGGCAAGCCTATGATCTTTTTTAGTGCGCGCACATGGATTTGAACCATGGGCCTCTTCGATGTGAACGAAGCGCTCTACCGCTGAGCTATGCGCGCTAATGCAGCGCTCTTCCTGGGCGATTTTTAATCGCCCGTTGAAAGCAATAAAGCTTTCAACCCACTGAGCTAAACACCCCTGTTAATTATTTACCTTTTTGGCACTGAAATGTCTAGCTTTTATGAAAAGCTAAAATCAGATATAGCTACTGGTATACCAGACCTTCGGTCTGTTATAATTAAC
>JAHIOR010000080.1 GCA_018895125.1 Patescibacteria group bacterium
TAAAATGAGATTCCACATTCTTTAATCATAGCAGAAAAAAAGACTTTGGTCAATGTGTAGCGAGTTCTGGCTGGAAAAATTCATTAAGAATCACTTTTAAAGAAAAAGCGGTTTCAATTTTTTTATCTTTGATAATTACCTTGACAATAACGCCTTCCAAAGTTTCGTCAGAAAAGCCTTGGTCAAAGATAAAGTTCCCCAAGCTATAAAAGATGTAACTATTCTGGTATTTTTCATATCTTTGAATAACGTGAGGATGATGGCCAATGATCAGGTCAGCGCCAGCGTCAACCAGTTCTTTGGCTAAAGCAATTTGTGAATCATTTGGCTCGGCCGCGTATTCAACGCCCCAATGCAAAGAAATTACCACAATATCTGTTAATTGTTTAGCTAAGCTAATGTCTTGTTTGATCCTGGGTAAATTATATTGGTTTATTATTGCCACGCCAAAGTTTTTATCCTTGGCTCTAGCTGATAAGGGCAGCTGGTCAGTATAGGCAAAGAAAGCGATTCTGGTTTGGCCAACAGTCTTTATAGTTGGGGAAAAAGCCTGGAATTCATCGCCAGCTCCAATCGGAGCAATATTATTATCAATCAGCCTGGCCAAGCTGTCTCTTAAAGCTTGGGAGCCATAATCTAAAGCATGGTTATTGGCCAAGGAAACGATATCAATGCCAGAAAATAATAATCCATTCATAGCTTTAACCGGAGCTCGGAATGAGTAAATTGAGCCCATGTCCTTGCCTTGGTCTGAGATCTGGCTTTCAAGATTAGCAATGGTCAGATCAGCTTTTTTTAAATCTTCAGCGATATTTAGAAAAGGAAAATTAAAGTCATTCTGGCCATATTTTTCAACCATGTACTCAACGCCCCGGTCAAGCATAATGTCGCCGACAAAAATAAGTTCGATTTGCTTTTCCGGCTCAGGAGTAGGAGTTTTCTTAAAAGCAAGTTCAATGATCCTGGGTTTAAAAACAAAAAACCCGGCCAAAGTTAGAAGCATGATTAAAAGGATAAAAAAGATTTTCTTGATTGGTATTATCATTTCTTTATCATACCATTAAAGCTTGAAATGTTCCTAAAATTACTGTATAATCTTCTTTATGCTTCAAGACTTAATCAAAATCAGGGGAGCGCGAGTTCATAACCTGCAGAATATTGACGTTGATATTCCCAAGGGGAAATTAGTGGTGATTACTGGTTTATCTGGTTCTGGAAAAAGCTCCCTTGCTTTTGATACTCTTTATGCCGAGGGCCAAAGAAGATACTTGGAATCTTTGTCTGCTTATGCCAGGCAGTTTTTGGGAGTGCTGCAAAAGCCTGATGTTGATAAAATTGAAGGTATTTCTCCGTCAATTGCCATTGACCAAAGAAAAGCCAGTCATAATCCCCGTTCTACTGTCGGCACCATTACTGAGGTTTATGATTATTTAAGGCTGTTATTTGCCAGGATTGGCCAGGCCCGCTGTCCCAAATGCAGTCAAAAGGTTGGCCGTCAGACTATTGATCAGATCTGTTTGCAGGTTCTTAATTTGCCAACTAGTTCGGAAATAATGATTTTGGGCCCGATTATCAGGGGCAAGAAAGGCGAGCACCAGGGGATCTTGGAGGAAATAAAAAAAGCTGGCTTTGTCAGGGTAAGAATTGACAATATTGTTTTCAGAGTTGAGGAAGCGGTGGAAAAAATGCTTGACCGAAATAAGAAACATAATATCGAAGTGGTTGTTGACAGGTTGGTTATTAACAATGACCTGGAGAAATCCAGACTGGCTGATTCTTTGGAAACAGGTTTAAAACTTGGCAAGGGCATTGTTATGGTCAGCGTTAAAGACAAGGCTGATCTTATCTTCTCAGAGCATTTTGCCTGCGAAAAGTGCCAGGTTTCTTTGCCCGAATTAGAGCCCAGACTTTTTTCTTTTAATAGCCCCTATGGGGCCTGTCCCAGTTGCCAGGGTTTGGGGGAAAAGCTTGAGGTGGATCCTAAGTTAGTGATACCCAACCAGAACCTGACTCTGGGAGAGGGGGCGATTTTCCCCTGGTCCAGGGCTTCGCATAGCCCAAGGGGCGGCAGGCAGGGCTTTTTCTGGTTTAAGATTCAGGAAGCTTCCCAGCTCTATAATTTTTCTTTGGACGTGCCAGTCAAAGAATTATCTTCCCAGGCCCTGAAAACCGTTCTTTACGGCCAAGGCCAGTTTGAGGGAGTGATTCCCTGGCTGGAAAGAAGGTATCATGAAACTGCCTCAGCTTCTGACTGGGCCAGGGCTGAGATTGAGCAATACATGATTGAAAAGATTTGCGACCAATGCCAGGGCAAAAGATTAAGACCCGAGGCGTTGGCCGTGACCATTGGCAAAAGCTCGATCAATGACATTGTTTCTTTAAGCATTGATGAAGCCAAAAAGTTATTATCTGGCCTAGGCACTTCATTAAGTTTGCCGCAGAAAAAGATTGCCTTGCCAATTATTAAAGAAATTATGAACAGACTGCAGTTTTTAAATGATGTTGGTCTTAACTATCTTTCTTTAAACAGAAAAGCAGCCACTTTAGCTGGAGGAGAAGAGCAAAGAATAAGATTAGCTACTCAACTTGGAAGCCAGTTGACCGGAGTTTTATATATTTTAGACGAGCCTTCTATTGGCTTGCATCCTAGAGATCAGGGCAGATTAATCGAGGCTTTAAAGAAATTGAGAGATCTGGGGAACAGCGTGGTTGTCGTTGAGCACAGTAAACAGGTTATTAATGAGGCAGACTGGGTTATTGATATTGGCCCGGGAGCGGGTAAATATGGCGGTAAGGTTGTTTTTGCCGGCACTCCCAAGCAATTATTGAAAAGCAAGACTTTGACTGGAGATTATTTATCTGGTCGCAAGCAAGTTAAAATTGAAAAGATTGGCAAAGAACCAGAAAAACAGCTTTATTTAACCGTTAAGGGCGCCAAGGAAAACAATCTTAAAAATATTAACGTTGCTATCCCTCTTGGAAAATTTGTTTGCGTCACCGGAGTTTCCGGTTCAGGTAAATCATCTTTGATCAATGACATTTTAGCTCGAGTTTTATTAAAGAAGTTTTATAGGGCCAAGCAAGAACCAGGCGCTCACGAACAAGTTTTGGGTATGGAAAATATTAACAAAGCGGTTTTAGTTGACCAGTCGCCAATCAGCCGCAGTTCCAGGTCAAACCCAGCCACATATACAGGCGCTTTTTCTTTAATCAGGGATCTTTTCACTAAAATTAAAAAAAGTAGAATCAGGGGTTATCAGGCTGGCAGATTCAGCTTTAACGTTTCCGCCTCTGGAGGAAAGGGCGGCAGGTGTGAAGCTTGCGAAGGCCAGGGAGAAATTAAGATTGAAATGTACTTTTTACCTGACATTTTTCAAGAATGCCAGGAATGCAAAGGGCAAAGGTTTAATCAAGAAACCTTGTCAGTGGAATATATTCCCTTAGGACAGGATCAGGGAAAGAATATCGCCCAGGTTTTAAAAATGACCGTGGCCGAAGCTCTTGAATTTTTCAAAAACATTTCTAGCTTAGTTTCAAAGTTAAAAACCATGAATGATGTCGGCCTAGGATATTTGGAACTGGGCCAGCCCGCCACTTCTTTGTCTGGCGGCGAAGCGCAACGAATTAAGCTGGCTACGGAATTATCCAAAAGAGACACTGGCAAAACCATTTATCTTCTAGACGAACCTACTACCGGTCTTCATCCTGATGATATCAAAAGACTTTTATATATATTAAAAGAGTTAGTTAATCGAGGTAATACTGTAGTTTGTATCGAGCATGAATTAGATGTGATAAAAAATGCTGACCATATAATAGACTTAGGGCCAGAGGGCGGGGCAGGCGGCGGCCAGATAGTTGCTGAGGGCAGACTTCAAGACATTGCTAAAAACAAAAAAAGTCATACCGGCAAATATCTTTTAAAAGAAAAGCTGTAATGTATAAAAAACGAGAGCCTGCGGTTTTTTGCAGGCTCTCTTCGTCTTGTGGTTACTTCGCGGGGGGCTCTGTAAAGATCCTCCCGCAATGAGGGCATTTGAATGCCCAGTAATCAATCTTTTTCTTGCATGAAGGGCACTTCTTTTTCATTTTCATTTTTCTTTCTCCTTTTCTGGAATTTTGAAACAAATTCTTTATAACAGATATTCATCATTTTGTCAAGTTGACATAGTTTATCACTTTGCCTAGAATCTTAAATTAGCAGGCGACTCGTTCAATTGCTATTTCGAGTGCCGGTTAAGGTTGCCTATTATAATTAATTAAAAGATTATGCTTATGAAAATAATACCAATTTCAAACTATATCTTGATTGAGCCCCTGCCCCAGGAGGAAAAAACCAAGGCAGGCATCTTTTTACCCGAGTCGGCCGACAAAGAAAGGCCGGAACAAGGCAAAATCATTGCCGTCGGGCCAGGCAAGAAAATGGTTTCAGGGAAAATCATCCCTTTGAATGTTAAAGTCGGAGACATTGTTTTGTTTACCAAGTATGGTCCGACTGAAATCAAGGTTGATAATAAAGAGTATTTGATTGCTAAAGAAGAAGATATCCTCGCGATTGTAGAATAAAATCGCGAAATTTCTAATTTTTAATTTCTAATTTCTAAAATA
>JAHIOR010000081.1 GCA_018895125.1 Patescibacteria group bacterium
AACCATTTCTGGTAATTAAATTATTATTCGCCCAATTTTCAGAATTTCCTCCCGCCTCATTTGATTTAATTCTTTCCATTGAAACTCTAATCCACTCTTTAGTTTCCTTATTTTTTTCATTTACTCCCCAAAACCATTTTTTGCATTTACCACTCTCGTCTTTTTCACAATCCACCTCATCAATTAAATTTCCATTTACATCGTAAAGTTTCAATTCTTCGCCATCGTTATATAAGTCTCCTTTGAAAAATTGATCTCCAGAAATGTCGGTTGGTTTGTCATCGCTTCTTTCTAAAAGGAGAAATCCTTGTGTTGGAATTTTTGTATTTCCGGTGGAGGTTGAAAAAGTATGAAAATTGATTGTTGTGCCATGAGTCCAAGTTAATGTCCAGCCAACTAGATCAATGTCTGAAGTCGTATTATTAAAAAGTTCAATCCATTCGTCATTGCTCTTAGTTTTCGTTCCCATCCAAGCAATTTCATTAATAACTACTGAAAGTTGAGCAAAGGGCATTTTAATTTGAGTTGAAGTTTCTTGCCAATTACTTTCGTTTCCAGCCTTATCTCTTGCCTTAATTTGAAAATAATAAATTTTGTTGTCTTCACCCGTAAAATCATATTGAACGGCTGTTGTATATTCGTTTTCCGACGGCCAATAAGTCCAACTCCCGTTGTCATTTTCAAAATATCTAAACTTAAAACCGTCTATTCCGCTCAAAATATCATTGCCCGACCAAGAAATAGCAAAAGAAAGAGAAGGTTCATATTCGGGAAGTTCATTTATAATAACAGTTGGGGGCTGAACATCTAAAAGAAGATTAAGGATAGTAGGTTGGCCTTCATTGCCGGCTTCATCTTTGGCCCTAACCTCAATTTTGTTCTGGCCTTCTGCTAATTCAATCTCTTTTTGCCAATGGCCATTTTCATCTGCCATAACCTCTGCATTTTGAGAGTTTAAAGATATTAAGATTAAAGCGTTAGCTTCGGTTTGGCCAGCTAAGGTTATTAAAGAAGAATTAAGAACTTGATCTTGAGAATGAGAAGTAATAATTGGAGCTTGAGGCGGGATAACGTCTTCCCCTAAATTCAAAACTACTCCAATTTCTTTTGAACCGGTGTTTGAAGAAACTTTAATTGTTGTTTGGAACAAATCTGCTTCCAAGCCAAAAGTATTTATTAAAACAGAAACACTGGCAGGCGCTTGGCCAGAAATTAAATTCACACTTAACCACTCATCAACCTCGGGTAAAACAATTTCCCAATTTAAATCTCCAAAACCGATGTTTTCAATTGTTAAATTTTTGTTGGCTGGATTTTGGCCAAATTCAATCGCTTCAAAACTTAAACTCATTGGAGAAACCTCTAAAATAGGTTGTTCTATTGTGGTTGAGATCTCTGAAGACCATTCGCTTAAATTACCGGCATTATCTTTAGCTCTAATTTTAAAATAATAAATCTTGCCGTTTAAGCCGGAAAATTGATAACTCTGTCCAAGAATAGTTTGCCAGCTATTTGGTTCTACTTCTGATTGTTCTCTGAATTTTAAATGATATTCCAAAATACCGGAAACCGCATCCTTACCCGACCAGGAAATATCAAAATCAGTTAAAAGCTGAGTTTGAGCCAAAGAACTGAATTGAACAGAAGGAAAAGTAATATCTAAAATAATTTGGGCTGAGATTCCCGAACTAACATTTCCGCTTTCGTCTTTAATCCAAAGATAAACTGTTTTTGGGCCGTCTCCCTCAAGTAAAATAAATTCTAAAGGTTTTTCGCTTTGCCATAGAGAATTTGGATCTTCTACCGCTGTTTCGCTTTGTGATAAAAGCCAATTGACAGCTTCTTGGTCATTAGAAATAGTTACCTTGACTCTTTTTTCATTTGTATAGAATAAAGAATCGCTGTCTAAATCTGTTAAAGAAAGGGCTGGACTCTCGATTAAAGTATCAATAGTCCAAAGATTTTGAGCCGGAGAAGAATCAAGATTTTGAGCCGCATCTCTTGCCCTGACATAAAAAGTATGTTCCCCGTCAAGCAGATTGTTAAAGAGTTTTGGCGTTTCACAAGTTTCCCAACTTCCTTGATCCAGCTTGCATTCAAAAGTAGGATTTTCTTCGCTGGAGGAAAAAACAAAATTAGCCTGGTTTTGGTTTGTTAAAGAGGATGGATGAGTTAAAATCTCGGTTTGAGGAGAAACACTATCAATTTGCCATTGATATTGAGCCGGGCTAAAGTCAGCATTTTGGTTGATATCTTTTGCTCTAACATAAAAAGTATGAAAGCCGTCTGAAAGATTAGAATATTGTTGAGGAGAAAAACAAACCTGCCAATTTCCTTCATCTAATTTACACTCAAAAGTAGAGTTTTCTTCGTTTGAAGAGAAAATAAAGACCATTTCGCTCAGATTAATTAAACTGAAGGGGTTATTATCAATAGATGTTTCGGGCGGAACAATATCGCTAAAAGTTTTGTTTTCGGTTTTGGGGGTGGAAAATTGAATTTCAAAATCATTCAAATTATTATCTGTATCCTGATAGCTCTGGCTTTCAACCCATTTTCTTCCAATGGTTTGATTTATTCTGGGATTTTGAGAAAAAGGAATGTTTTCTTTGAAGGGATTGACATGATTTTCGCCCCAAGCTGCGGCATCAACGATATTTTTATCTTTATCAAAAAGAACTAAACTATTGTCTTGGCTAAGATAAGCTGAACTAAAAAGGTTAGCGTCTACTGTTTGGTAATAATTATCTTGAGAAGTTGCCCAAAGAAGATAACTTTTAGCTAAAAGAGTGGTTCCATCTGGAAAAAGGCGAATGGAGTATTCTGAACCAGTTTTGGTTTTCTTTTTTAATTGATAGCCACTAAGATTAGCAGTTTGTTCAGAAGGATTATAGAGTTCAATGAAATCTTTGTTTCCTTCAATTTGGATTTCGGTAATTAGAATTTTTGGCGGAGGAGATGGGGTTGACGGTGAGGACGGAGAACTAAAACTGTTACTAACAATTTCAACATATCCTGAACTATTTTCACTTTTTGGAGTGCCGTTAATACTAGCGCTGGTCTGCCATCCAAAACTTCCTTTTCTTTCCATGGTTCTTTTTGAAGAATTATTCCCAGCAGGCCAATTCGAGCTGGTTAAAACTTCATCTTGGAGTTGGCAATTTCCATTAAAAAGATAAAGAGCTTCATCAGCGTTGGCAAGGCTGCCGGTATAAATCAAATCAGCTGTTTTTGTTAAAACCGTTTGATCGTTTGTTCTTTCTAAAAGAAAAAATCCATTAGAAAGGAGCTTAGCTCCTTTTGGGAATATTATTTTAATGTCTTGGTTTTTATCTAAAAGCTGCCAGCCAGTCAAATCTATTTCTGTTCCTGAAATATTTTTCAACTCAATCCATTCATCACTGGCCGAGTTTGTAGTTCCCATCCAGGCAATTTCATTAATAATCACTCTGTTCATTGCTGGCAAAGTTCCCTGTGATTTTTCACATTTTGCCACTGAAGGACTTGGAGATGGAGTTGGGGTTGGGGTTAAGCTTGGAGTCGGAGACGGCGAAGCCGAGGGACTTGGTGAAACTGAAGGACTTGGACTAAAAGATGGACTAACCGATGGACTTGGTGAAACTGAAAAGGTTGGAGATATAAGCGGACTAATCAATGGCTTTGAAGCAGCTGACTTCTGGCCCTTTAAAAAATCTGCCTGTTCGTTTAAATCATCAATTTGTTCTTGGTTCAGATTCGGCTCTGTTATGGTTAAATCGCTTGTTCCCGATGACCCCAGAGATTGATTTTGAACCAAGGGTTGCTGAGGAAATAAGGTGTTTATTAACGAACCTGTCGCTGCCTTAAAACTAAATTGATTAGCCAAACCTTTTAAAATATCGCTTATTCTGGCTATTTCTTCCGCGACTGTATTAAAAAAAGATTTGGCCTTAGCAAATAAAAATATTTGGGGCTTTTCATTTGCCAAAGCATATTTTTCAGATCCTTCTTTAACTAGAGCAAACATTTCTTGCTTAAATTTTTCTCTGGCTTCTGAAGTTATTCCAGCTGAATTGGTATATGGACCCCATTTTTGCCAGAAAGTGGCGAATTGAAGGGCTAATTGGTTAGAATCTTCATTTACCATCTTTTTTCCAAGCCTAATGGAGGTTTTCACAACAGCAATTCCCATCTCCGCCTTGGCATCCTCCCAAGCAACATTATGTGATTCTCCCCATCTTCTTGAATCAAAATAGCGCCAAATACCGTCATAAAACATTTCCTGCCGCACAACATTAAGGGTAGTGAAAATAGCAATGGATTTATCAATAATGGAAATGGTTTCCCAAACAAGAGCGCCCATTGGTACGCTCATTGGACTGCCAGCCATCACTTTAGAAAAAGCCACTTTGCTAAAATCATATCCTGTCTTCCGAGCGTCTTCAATAATATTCATTCTCTCATTCATAACCTCGTTAAAGTAATCCCTAGCTTTTTGCTTGTATTGCTGGGAAGTTACCATATCTATAAGATCAAATTCATTTATGGCGCTTAAAACTAGCAAACCATAGCTAATATCTGCCCCTTTCTGTGCAGTGCTAAGAGAAACATTAAAAATTGATCTGATTTTCTCGTTAGAAATGACAAAATTACCCACTGTTTTTACAGTGCTTAAAAATGTTTCAATTCTCTTTATGCTTTTATTATCAATATCTACAACTTTAGAAAAACCAATGCTGACCAATAAAAAACTAACGGTTGCCACTAGGGCAACCGCCATGATTATTGTTTTACCACTTACCGTTGAGAATAATTTCTTGAATGAATTCTTCGGAGCCATTGGTTATTATATAAATAGATGACTCACTCTTAAAAAAATATACATACATTCCGGCTAAATGTTCGTTTTCTTGGGTTTTTGTTATCTTTTTATCACCTATTTGGTCTGATAAAAATTCTCCAGAAAACCCATACTCTTCAAATATTTTTCTAGCCCATTCATCAACCTCGGGATTTTTCTCCGTTTTCACATAATCAACAGCTAGAAGAGTAGATCCGCCCACCAAACCTCTTAAATTAATACTTGTAATAGAATATTTTTCGTCGGGAGTACTCGGAATATATTCGGCATTATTTATTCCTTCCCACACCTTTGGCACCTTAAACTCATAACCATCAATATTATTAACTACCTTATACTCCTTATTAAACCAGCCCTTAACCACTTTTATTCCTTCCGGTAAAGTCTTGTTAATTTCCCTAACGTCTTGTTGATTCTGCCACCAGTAAAAACCGCCTCCTACAATAACTAGCAAGGCTAAAACAAAAAGAGAAACAAAAATCTTTTTTTTCATTGAAACTTAAAATTAGTTCCCTAATTTAAATTCTATATTTTGCGTCGCGAATGGCAAATAACAACTGTGGAAAACTTTTATGACAACTATGGGAATTTTCATAGTGGCTGGAAAAATCCAACAAGAACCCAACAATTCAATCCTCCCCCATTTTTCACGATCGTGAAAAAGACACACGAATTGATTTTTAATTCAAATTAAAATAAGCTTAAACCAATTTAAAAATCTTTTTCATAACATAAGCTTAAACCAATTTAAAAATCTTTTTCAAATGAAGATCGTTATCAATCTTCTCCAAAAGCCCCATACGAGTATATCGACGCAAGTTAAAAAATTCAATAATAAAATCTATTTCATCCTCGCATTGGTACGGAAAAACAAAGACGCTTTTTTGCAATTCATAAAAGCCAAATTCCTTTAATTTATTTCTTAGGGCGTCTCGGCCTCTCCTCAACTTCTCCGGAATGTCGAATACGACAATTCGCCACTTGCCATCCCAATCTTTGCTTTTAACCCTGATCTCATCAAAACGATAAGTGATAGCCTTGGTTTTGCCCTTATCGGTCAAAACAAAAGTAAAACTGCCGTCGACATTTTCTTTTCTCTCCAGTAATCTCGACTGATAAAGCCGTCTGATTTCTAAATGCAACTCTCTTTCGTTTATTTTCCGCCATTCCCGGCCAACCTCTTTTATAATTCGCCACTGTCTATGTAGAGAATAGCTAAAACCCAGAGATAAACCGCCCATAAGTAAAAGAAGGATTTTTTCTCTCAATGGGTTTTCTGCTGGCATTTTATTATCTTACCACTAAATTCATATTGATACCAAAAACACACGATCGTGAAAATAACGCAAGAATGAAAAGTTGATAGACTACTGATAAACTTATAGACTTATTGATAGGCTTGTGGAAAAACTGTGGCTATCTTTAAGATCCGATTAATTTTTTGATTTGAGAAACAGGAATAACTTCAATTAAACTATTGCTGCTGTCAGCAGCAATGCCAATTAACCTACCGGTAATATCAAATACCGGGCTACCCTGAACATTAGCAGCTTTAACAATATCAGTTTCAATTATCTCTTTACTAATAACAGACCCCGATATATCGCTACGCGCTATAAACTTAACAATTCCCTGGCTAACCGTCTTAGTCAAACCCCGCTGGCCATGGTAATAACTGACCATAAAAACCCTTTCTCCTAAATTTAAATCTTCAAGATTCCTGAAATCAGCAGCTAAAAGCCTATCGGCATCCAGTTTGACTAAGGCTAAACCTGTTTTTGGATCTCTTTTCAAAACCTGGAATTGCTTTGATTCTTCCTCCAGATAAAATCCAAAGGTTTGACCAATTGGAATCAAGCTTGACAAAGTAACCACTAAGCCGTCATTAGTTACCACCAACCCGGAACCCTTGGTTGTCTTGGCTCTAACGCCAACAATTGTTTTGGAAACCTTTTCAATTGCTTCTTCTAAAGCCGTGTTTTCCCTAACAATTGTTTCTTTCTTTTCAGTAACATAAATTGGTGGCTGATCCAAGTTATACTTGTCAAAAAGCGGTCTGACGACAAAATATGGCCAAAGAATCTGGTCAGAAAAAATGCCTCCGGCCATGCCAAAAATGAAAATTAATAGCAGAATAAGAATGTTTTTCCTCATCGGCTTGAGCTTAAAGATTTCTTCCTCTTAGAATTATCTTTTTGAATTGGCAAAGAAAAAACTATTTTATTAGCAGCTTCATCAACCAAAACCGGTTGAGAATCAACTTCCCCGGAGACTATTTTTAAAGCTAAAGGATCTAAAATCAGTTGTTGAATGATTCTTTTTAAAGGCCGGGCTCCCAAGTTAGGGTCAAAGCCTTTTTCAGCCAGAAACTCTTTAACCCGGTTTGCAAAGCCAATCTGAATCTTTTTTGTTTTTAGCCTTAGAACTACCTTATCCAGTTCCAAATCAACAATCTTTTTAATCTCCGGTTTGCCCAAATAATTAAAGATAATAATTTCGTCAATTCTGTTTAAAAACTCAGGCCTAAAGCTGTCTTTTAAAGACTTCATTACCTTGTCTCTTAAAGATTCACGGCGGATTCCTTTTTCGTCCCCGAGAGTAAACCCCAAAGAAGCTTCCTTGGTAATAATTTCAGAACCGGCGTTTGAAGTCATGACTAAAATGGCATTTTTAAAAGAAGCTACCCTGCCCTTGGCATCAGTCAGCCGGCCGTCTTCTAAAATCTGAAGCAGCATGTTGAAAACTTCAGGATGGGCTTTTTCAATCTCGTCAAGCAAGACCACGCTATAAGGCCTTCTCCTGATCTTTTCTGTTAATTGGCCGCCTTCTTCATAGCCAACATAACCCGGAGGCGAGCCAATCATTTTGGAAGTGGTGTGCCGCTCCATATACTCTGACATATCAAGCCTGATCATGGCATTTTCGTCATTAAACAAGAATTCAGCCAAAGCCCTGACAGTTTCAGTTTTACCCACTCCGGTAGGCCCTAAGAACATGAAAGACCCTAAGGGCCGGTTCTCCTCTGAAATACCAGCTCGAGACCGTCTAATGGCATTAGCAATGGCTTTAATGGCCTGGTCTTGGCCAATAATTCTTTTAGTTAGAATTTGTTCGATTTTAGTCAGCTTCTTGGCTTCTGCTTCTATTAATCTGGTCAAAGGAATGCCTGTCCAGCGGGAAACTACCTTGGCAATATCTTCTTCATCAACTTCCTTTTTCAGCATCGGCTTTGATTTCTGCAACCTAACCAGCTTAGTCTCAGAGGATTTTAGCTGTTTTAAAAGCAAAGGAATTTGGCCATATTTTAATTCAGCTACTTTTTGCAAATCTCCATTTCGCTGAGCTGTTTCAGCTGAAAACTGGGCCTGCTCAATCTCATTTCTTAAAGACTTAATTTTATCAGCAACCTCTTTTTCTCCTCTCCAGCTAGCGCCAATAGCCTTGATCTTTTCATTCAAATCAGCTAATTGTCTGGCAATAGTTTTAATCTTTCTAATTGAGGCCTTATCAGTCTCATTTTTCAAAGCTTGCTTTTCAATCTCTAATTTTTGAGCCTCCCTCTTCAGATTCTCAAGTTCAACTGGCTCAGATTCCATTTCCAATCTTAACGAACTCATGGCCTCATCCATTAAATCTACTGCTTTGTCCGGCAAAAACCGATCAGGAATATACCTGGCTGATAAGTCAGCTGCAGCTTTCAAGGCAAAATCTTTAATCCTAACTCCATGATGAAGCTCATATTTTTCCTTAATGCCTCTTAATATTAAAACCGTATCTTCAATAGTAGGTTCAGCTACATAAATCGGCTGGAACCTTCTTTCAAGAGCCCCATCTCTTTCAATGTATTTCTGGTATTCTTTTAAAGTGGTAGCGCCAATGGCCTTTAATTCACCCCTGGCCAAGGCCGGCTTTAAAAGATTGGAAGCGTCAATGGCTCCTTCAGCTGCTCCAGCTCCAACTAAAGTATGCAATTCATCAATAAAAAGAATGTAATGACCAGCTGCCCTGTTAACCTCTTTTAAAAGCGCTTTAATCCTGTCTTCAAACTCGCCCCTGTATCTGGTGCCGGCAATAATGGCTCCCAAATCAAGAGAAATGAGTTCTTTATCCCTCAGACTCTGAGGCACTTCAGCATTAATAATTCTTTGTGCCAAACCCTCAACCACAGCAGTTTTGCCAACTCCGGGTTCGCCAATCAAAACCGGGTTATTCTTAGTTCTCCGGCTCAAAACCTGCATTAATCTTCTAATCTCGTTTTCCCGGCCAATAACCGGATCTAGCTTGCCTTTTTTAGCTAAAAGCGTCAGATTGCGGGCATATTTTTCTATCACCTGATATTTTGACTCAGGCTCTGGATCAGTAATTCTTTGACCACCCCTGATTTGAGCTAAAACCTTGAGAACAGTTTCATAATCTAGCTTGCCAAATTCAATTGTGGCCTCGCCCCCGCTGGGCCTGATAAAACTGGCCTTTTCTAAAA
Source organism: Patescibacteria group bacterium (assembly GCA_018895125.1). Classification (GTDB taxonomy): domain Bacteria; phylum Patescibacteriota; class Minisyncoccia; order Minisyncoccales; family GWA2-46-15; genus GWA2-46-15. The sequence continues at coordinate 9,321 of JAHIOR010000081.1, forward strand.
TATCTTTGGCTCGGCTGGGCACGTCAAGTAAGGCTAAAAAGAAATGTTCAACAGAAATGAACTCATCAGCCATTTTCACTGCTTCCTGTTTGGTTCTTTCCATAACCTTGGCCATGTCCTGAGTTAAATAAAACTGGCCAAAGGCCTGAGGAACAACAATAGCTGGAATCTTGCTGATTTCCCGGTCAATCTTTTCTTTTAAAACATCATCGTCAACCCCGAGCTTTTGCAACAGTATTAAAACCACGCTTTCATCTTGAGAAAGCAAAGCGCCTAATAAATGCAAGGCATCAATCTGCTGCTGGCCCTTTTCTTGAGCCAGGTTTTGGGCCTGCAGAATGACATCTTGAGCTTTTCTGGTAAAGTTTCCTCCGTTCATGCTCTTAATTTAGCACTATTTTTATTGCTAATCAAGCGTCAACGCAACATATAGCACTGACGGTCGTCTAGATTATATGTCATGCGCAATTACTCTGTTCTTTCGCCGAGAGTAACGTCAATAATCTTTTCCTGGCCCTGGCTTAAGACTTTCATCTTAACAACCTGGCCGGGATTATAATCCTGGATGATTTCAAGAAGAGTATTTTCAGCAGTGACCTTTTGTCCGTTAACTTCAAGAATAATATCTTTATCTTTAATGCCAGCTTTGTCTGCAGCTGATCCCGGAACCACAGCCACTTCTCCTTTTTGACTGCCACTAGTAATCCAAGCCCCGTAGTTTACGGGCAGATTATTATCTTTCTGAACCTGATCAGTAATAGTCACCAATCTGACTCCTAAAAAAGGATAGCTGATCTTGCCTGAAGCAATGGCCTGATTAATATTTCTTTTAGCTAAATTAATGGGAATGGCAAAACCAATGTTTTGGGCGTCTAAAACTGTGGCCGTGTTAATGCCAATTACTTCTCCTCTTAAATTAAGCAAGGGACCGCCTGAATTTCCCTTATTAATAGCAGCATCGGTTTGAATGACGTCTTCTAGGGTTTCAACCAAACCACCGCCTGAAGCAGTAATAGTTCTACCTAAGCCCGAAACCACGCCAACAGAAATAGTATTACGATACTCTCCTAGAGCATTACCAATAGCAATAACTGTTTGGCCAATCTCTAGTTTTGAAGAATCTCCTAGCTTAACCACTGAAAAAGGCTTGTCAGAAAGATTACCGCTATCATCGGTTACCTTTTCCTTTTCAATTTTTAAAACCGCTAGATCTTGAGCCGGATCTTTGGCTAAAACCTTGGCTGGAAACTTTCTGCCGTCAGTAGTTATAACCGTATATTCTGCGCTAGCATCTAAAACCACATGCTTGTTGGTAATAACAATGCCGTCCGAGGAAACAATAAAGCCGGATCCGCCGCCAATCTCTTTTTTCTCAGTACCTATTTGCCTGTATTGGGGAATCTGAATCTGAAAAAAGGGATCGTTAAAAAACCCGTCAAAAGGAGAAACGTAATATTCTTCAATTACCGGCAAGTCCTTGCTGACAATAATAGAAACTACAGCCGGCGAATAATCCTTGACCACGTTAATTACAGCCTGCTCTTGACTGGTTTGAGGAACATATTCTTGGTTTTCTGATGCTGGATTTTCTATCTCAATGTTTCTTGATTTCAAAAAACTGTCAGTCAGCTGATTAATATAAGTCGCTAAGGGTTTTAAAGGATAATCCGCCTTCAACTTATCCAATGACAATCCGGCAGCAAATCCTACAACAGAAACGAAAATGATAAAAATAACTCCGATTAAAAAGAATAAGAGAAACCTGTATTTTTTAAAAAAGTCTTTCGTTTTATTCATTAGTTACAAAATATGTCTGTAAACTCCAAAGGAGTTACATTTTATGTCAAATTCTAACAAGAATTTTCATTTCCTTGTATTATTTATTCATGGCTTTTAAGACATTGTCTTTAGCTAAAACGAAAGCTATTTGTCGAGGGTTGCGTTTTTTCTTCAAGCTTTCTGTTAAGACCTGTCTAGTAGCTTTTTTAATCTTTTCTTCCACAATTTTAAACATAATATCCGGACCCCGGCCGCTCCACTCAACAAAAGAAGAAATGACTCCCCCTCCATTGGCAACAAAATCCGGGACAATCATAATGCCTTTTCTCCAAAGCCTGTCTTCAATCTTTTCCGGAATCGGGATATTGGCTCCCTCAACAATTATTCTAGCTTTAACCTTATTATAATTCTTTTGATTGATAACGTCGGAAACTGCGGCCGGAATTAAAATATCAACCGGCAATTCATAAATTCGATCCCGAGACAAAATCTTAGCCTTATTATAATTAGTTAATGATTTACCCTTTTCCTTTAAACGAGTAATTAAACCCAAATCCAGACCGTCTTTATTAAAAATAGTACCATCAGTCTCAGAAACAGCCACAATCTTAGCGCCAGCTTCAGCTAAATGTTTGGCAGCAAAACTGCCCACATTTCCAAAACCAGCTATAGCTACGCTAGCTCCTTTTAATTCAAGACCTAAAACGCTAGCAGCTACTTCTGTTGCCTTGGCAACACCAAAGCCGGTTGATCCCAGCTCATGAGGCAAGCCGCAAACTTTACCGCTTTTCAGGCGGCGGCAAAAACTAGCTGGTTTACCGGTTGAAGCTTTCCAATTATTTAAGCTTTCAGCAAACCATTTCATTTCCTGCTCCGCAGTGCCAATATCCGGACCGGCAATATAATATTTAGGAATAAAAGGAGCCAATAATCTGGCAAACTCTTTAATGATTTCTTTCTTTTCTTTTAGAGAAACTTTTCTAGGATCAATAATAATTCCAGCCTTGGCGCCCCCGAAGGGTAAATCAAAAAGAGAATTTTTCCAAGTCATGGTTCGAGCCAGCCTAAAAAGCTCGAAAGGATTAAGACCCGAGGCCATTCTAATGCCGCCTTTACCAGGCCCCATGGCAAGATTATCAATGATTAAAAGCCCTTTGAAACAAGGTTTCGAAGAACTAACTTCAACCACGTAAGCTGGCCCGAATTTATCAGCAATGATTTTTTGTGCTTTCATTATTTTTATTGGCTGAATAATTCTTTAGCTTGGTTCCAGAAAGAATCGTCTCCCTGAGTCTCTTTCATCCAATACCACCATTCTCCTCCCCAGAGATAAAACGTGTCAAGACCGGTTTTCTTGGCAAATTCAATATTCCCGGAAAACCTGGTTAAATCCATGCTTTTTTTCTGCTCTTCTAAAGAAATATCATAAAGAAGCTTGGGGCCCCAGGGCTCAGCCTGCAATTCAACACAGATTACTTCTTTGTTGAAAAGCTTTTTTATTAATTCAGCTTTGCGGTAATAATAAATTGGAGAAAAAGGATAATCAATATACATGCCCAGATCGCCCTGCCAAACCCGGCGATAAAGAGTCGTGCCAATAATATCGCTGCCAACGCCAGCCACTCTTAGCCAAGAGGACCACTCTCCGCTATCAGTAATAATCACCGGTCTCTTAGAAAGATCCAAACTTTTGACTAAAGCAATTTCTTGTTTTAAAAATCTTTTATCCGGTTTCGGACACTCGCCAAAAGGAAACAAGGGTTCATTTTCAACCTGCCAAGCCCAAATACTGGAATGCTTCTGGTAGCGGGAAACCGCCTTTTCCAATAATTTTAAAACTGCTTGCTGACGCTCTTCTTTTGGCAAATCTTTCGCCCAGTCGGGGAAATGGCATTCCGGCCAGCGCGGCGTTCTCATGCCGATAACCAAAATGATTTTGGCTCCATACCTTTCCGCCTGGTCAATTTGCCAATCCAAATCAGCAAAATTATAGCTCCCCATTTCCGGCTCTAGCAAATCCCAGGCAGTTGAAAGCTTTATCTCTCTAGCTCCCAGATCTTCAAGGTAAGCCAAATAAACTTCTTTCCAGTCCAAGCCCATATCCCGGGCGTGTTTCTGGGAAAAATCAATTCCCCAGGTAATGTTTTTTGCTTGCGGAGGACGCCCCACAAACAGATAAATTGCCAAAACCACTAATAATATTAAGAGAATTAAAACTGCTTTTTTTAGAATTGTTTTCAAGTTAAAGAAGCTAGCAGAGCCAGCCCGCTAATAATTATTAAAATGGCGATTGTTTTTTGAATAAGATTTTCCTTAGACAGCTTTTCTTCAGCTATTTTCGGGAACTTAACTGAAAGTAAAATTGACAAACAGAATAAGAAAACATACCTGGTTCCCTCCAAAGCATTGATAAAAGCCAAATGGCTAATTGGAGCTATGGCCACGGCAAAATTCTGCAGCAATGATGCCATGGTGCCAACGCCCTGGTTAGCAATAAATATTAAACCTGTTTTCTTCTTAAAGGTTGGCTTTTTTTGGAAAACATCAGCTCTGACTGCCGGACTGAATAAAAACAGCAAGCTTACTAGAAAAGCTCCTGCCCGGCTAATAATCAATGTTGTCCAGAAAGGCAAAACAAGATAAAGGTTTTTCATCAAAACAAAGCTTAGGGAAAATAGAAAGGCAGCCGCCGCAGAAAAAGCAAAGCTTTTAAAAGAAATTGCTTTGCCTCTTTTAAGACTGATTAAAACGCTGCCAAGCACCAATAGGAAAAAAGAAGCTAGCTCTTTATTAGATAAACTGACACTCTCCTTAAAAAGAATATAAACCAAAACCATGGTAAATAAGGGCAAGGCTGCGCCAATGGCCGGAATTACTCTTGAGGCTTCAAACTGCTCTAAAGCAGAATAAAGAAAGAAACAAGCGAGAACGCCGGCGCCGCCAGCTAAAATTGCTAATAGCATTTGATGCGGAGTGGGAATAATAAAACCAACAAATGGGATCAAAAATAAAAGTAAAATTCCCGGAGCGTTAACAAAAAAAGTATAGCTTTTTGGTTCAGGCGGTCCGGAAAGCAAATAATCATCCCCTAGGGCTGTGAAAGCCAGTAAAAGATAACTTAAAATCGCAATAAAAACCCAGCTCATTTTTCAACTGCTTTTTGAATATTAATCGTTGCTTGACTTTCTCCGTCAATAAAACCGCTAAAAGCCCTTTCAGCCAAATGCCCTTCATTAATCATGTCAGTAATCCATTCAGCGGCAAAACTAGGATTCTTTTGTAAAACACCAAAATCAGACTTTAAAAGCCATCTTTTATTAAACTCCTCGTGAGAGCCAATGGTTGGAGCAATAATAATAGGTAAACCCAAGGCCGCATAAAAAGAAAGTTCCGAAGGCTTGGTCCAAAGAATATCGGTTTTTCTCAAGGATTGATTAAAAGCCTGAAAATACTCCTTCATATTTGGAGCAGATAGGATTTCCAGAGATCCTCCAATCTGATCACTCAAACCGAGATCTTTAATCTCTTGCTCAAAATATTCCTTAACCGCTTTTCTAATGCCTGCCACTAAAATCATTTTTATTTCTCCGGCCTTAACCCTGAATTTAAGGCTCTCTAAAACAGCTATTGCCATTTCTTTTTGAGCACCGGCCCCTCCAACCGCAAACATTAAAGTTAAAGGATGATCAGCCTGATCGGGAAAGGAACCAAGTTTTTCTGTCAATAAAGAATCATATTTATCAAAAAACCTCTTCCGAGGATCAAGGTTTAATAAACGATTTTTTAAATCTTCTTTTAATGCCTCAATGTTTTCTAAAGGCAAAGGATAGCCGGTAAAAAGAATGTTTTCCGGCTTGACGCCGTAAAGTTTCAGTCTTTCAGCCACTCTCTTGGTTGGAGCAAAATACTTGATCTTGCTTTTCCGGGGATCTAACGGCACCCAGGTTCTGGACATGTCAGTATCGCAAACAGTGCAAAAGATTTCTCCGGGATATTTAAAAAACTCTGCCATAAAAGCCGGTGTAAAAAAAGTGCAAATCAGAGGTAAATGTTTTTCAACCTGTCCTGAGCTCAGTCGAAGGATCAAGTCTTTGCCCCAGCCTTTTCCAATTAAAGAATAAAGCTGTTTTAAAGTAAAATCCGGCTTGGATAAATCCCGTTTTGGATAAAATTGGGGCACTCTTTGAAAAAAATCAAAAATGGCAAAAACTAAACCGCCAATCAAAGGCACTCTCTTGAAAGCTGAAACTGCTTCGTAAAACTTTCTCGAGTTTTCCCAAAGCTTTCTGTCTTTTAAGGGCATGCCGTTATAATTATTGGCGCAGATAATTTTTTCCCCGGGTGATAAGTGCTTTAGGTTGTCAGCGGTGCGCTGATGACCATAGCCCATATCAACGGTAATCACCCAAGCTTTTTGATTTGAAAATATGTCTTCTGCCGCATCTTTTATCATATCTTTTATTCTAGTATTATATGTTCTATTCTAGCAGGTTTTTCCTTTTACTTAAACAAAACTCTTTTTTCTCAACAGCCCGAGTTGCCAGCTGGCTAAAATTAGCAGAAAATAGGAAAAAATCAAAAAAGCAACTGGTACTTTTTCAACAATCATATAGCTAAAAGGTATTTTTAAAAACAAGTCAACTATTAAAAGAATATAGCTTGTTGCCAACCATAAAAACCAGGACAATATTTTCGCCAAAAAAGCAGATACGATTCCCAAAGACCCAAAAACAAAACCAATCATAGTCAAGTAAGGAATAATTGGCACTAATAATAGATTGGCTAAAGGAGCAATAAGCGAGAAATAGCCAAAGTTATATATTAAAATCGGCAAAGTAAAAACCTGAGAGGATAAAGTTGTTGCCAGGTTTAATTTAAAAAACTCTGGCAGCTTCTTAAAAACCCTGTCTTTGAAAAACGGCTGCCAAATAATTATTCCGGCCATAGCCAAAAAAGATAATTGAAAACCAGCGTCAAACCTTAAAATCAAGGGATTTTCTGCCAAAAGAATCACAGCGCTAAAAAGTAAAGACCTTAAGCCGTCAATTAATTTACCCGAAGCTTGAGCGGCCAACAAAAGACTAACCATTAATCCAGCTCTTAATCCAGACGCCGGAGCGCCGATCATTAAAATATATAGCCAAATTGAGATTAAAGAAGCTAAAGAGGCTTGCTGGCGCCAAAAGCCCAAGCTTAAAAAAATCCCGGTCAAGAGAAAACTAATAATAGTAATATTCATTCCTGAAACAGCCGTCAAATGTCTGACACCAGCCAGATTAAGCTGCGTTTTCCATTCTTTAGAAATGCTGCTCTCTTCGCCAAAAACCAAAGCTTCAAAAATACCCAGATGCGGCGGCGATAAAAACTTTTGCCAGGCCTGATGAAATTTTAATTTAAAACTAAATAAAGCCTGTTTAACAATATTACCCTGGCCTGATTCCAATAATTCTATTTTCGGGAAAACCGTCATCGAGTAAATTCTTTCTTTTTGCAAATATCCCTGATAATCAAACTTTTCAAAGTTTTCCGGTGTCTTTAATTTTCCAAAAACCTTAACCTTGTCTCCATAATGATAATTAGGATATTTACTGGTAATAATCAGCAGATTCTCTTTGCCGACTCTTAGCGTCAGCTGCTGGCTATTGTCTTTTAAATCAGGCTCGCTGTTAACAATTCCAACCAAGATTACGTTTTCGTTATTGTCATTAAAAACCCTTAATTCTGAGGCAAAAATCTTCTTTGCTTCGTGGGAATAGCAAAAAACTCCAATCATAAAGGCTATAAAGCCAATGATCAGAAATGTTTTGTTGGTCTTGAAAAAAATAACCAGAATTAGACTGAAAATAAAAAAAGCTAACAAAAGCTGCCAGGGAACTATTGTGAAAGAACTGACAAAAACTCCGGCAACGAAAGAAAGACAGAGCAAGAAGAATGATTTACCCTTAGGCATTAACTTTATTAATTTATCTTACTTGGCAAGTTCCAAATAGCTCTTTGATCAGCTCTCTAATTTCCAGCAAATATTCCTTGCTGTAGGGCTTTGTCTTTTCAAAATCAGGATTGAGGGTTTTTTCCGGCCTGAAGTTCTGCAAAAAGTAAGCTTTGGCCGGAGCAATATCTTTGGCAATTTGAACAATGTCTTCCTTAGAATGAATTCCCTTCACCACGGTCGTACGGAACTCGTAATCAATGCCTGAATTTTTAATGATTTCAATGCTTTTTTTAATTTTCTCTAAATCAATTTTCACCCCCGTCGCTTTCTGGTATTTTGACATTGGGATCTTGGATTTAATTTGGAATTTGGGTTTTGAAATTTGGATTTTAGCACTTAGTGGTGCTTTAATGTCCATGGCAATATAGTCAACTAGCTTCTCATCAATTAACTTTTTAACCATGTCTGGATTTGATCCATTCGTATCTAATTTCACCAAAAACCTCAGCCCTTTGATTTTTTTGATAAAAACCGGTAAGTCCTTATTTAAACTCGGTTCTCCTCCACACAGAACAATTCCGTCCAGCAATCCTCTTTTCTCTTTTAGAAAAGCAAAAAAATCTTTTTCCGTGATTTTCGGCTGTTTTTTAATCTTTTCCAGCAAAACCAGCTCCGAACTATAGCACCAGGGACATCTAAAATTGCACCCCGCCAAAAAAACCGTGGCCGCTACCTTGCCAGGATAATCTATAAGGGTTGTCCTTTGTAATCCGCAAATGAGCATAGTAATAACTTTGTTTACCCCGTTAGAAATTTACAGCAGTAAATTTCTTTACGGGGCCCGGATAATCTATAAGAGTGGTTTTCTGCAGGCCACCAATAATCATATTAAATCATTGTAGCACAATGTTTTTCAGGCAACACAAAAAGAGGTGTCAACCTCTTCAATAACTAGTCGGACATGCGATGTCCAATTAAACTTGACTCGCTTTCAATTTAAACTCTTTCCTGTCGTGATACTCATGAATTTTTCCCACATGCCAATTTTTCACGGGGCGGTAATAGCCGACTATCCGAGAATATACTTCGCAAGGCTGTTTAATGGTACATTGCGGACACTCAAAATGCTCACCGGCCAAGTAGCCATGAGAAGGACAAATACTATTACCTGAAAAATTTGGTTTATTATTTCGCCTCACATAAATAACGTGATTAGGGACTTCTACGCAATAAACATAACCAGAATATTTTACTTTATGTTGAATCTCCTTTAAATAAGTGTATTTATGGGTTCTTTTTGTTACCATTCCCTTATTTCCCCTATTTGAGATTGAAGCATCAAAACCAATCTTCAGATAAATCTCCTGGAGGTCATCCCTTAATCGCTTAGAAACAGAAGAGCAATAATTAGTTCCTTTAACGCCATCGCCTTTTAAATACCATTCTAAAAGTATTTGGAGTAATTTGGGAGATAATAATTTTAATTCCTTAGGAATATATTTAGTTCTTGAATTGCCAAATTGTTTCAAATACTCCCAGAGTTGCTTATTGTAAATATAGAAACCATGTGGCAATTCTGAGAATTTAAACGGCAATTCTTTTAACATTTCTCTAATTTCACCTCTTATTTTAGTGTTCTTTTGTGTAATCACTATTTCACATTTATTAGTTGTATCTCCTCCTTTAGAACCCCTAACTGATCCTTCGGCTATCCAAATTCCAAAAAACTTCAACCAGCTACTCATAGGAATTTTTATTGCTGAATAATTTTCTACTATACCCCTATCTCCATTTTTAACCATGGTAACAAAGGATTGTGAACAATTACATAATGCCGCAATCTCTGTGTGTGTTTTATTTTTATGTTTATCTAATAACTTCTTGATTTCCGTACTTAGTATTGTTTTATTATTTATTACACTCGGCAAAATAAAAAATTCTTGCTTTCCGCCTTTCCATTTATAACCTGTCATCGGAACTTTATCTATACTGCTAACATTTCCTGCTTTTACAAAATAATTAATTTTTGTGCTTTTTATAAACTTCCCTGTTTTAGAATCCTTCGTTTTTATTTTCTTTCCTGCTACAAACATTCTATGTTCAGGCGTCACCATACAATCAAATGTTTTACTCTTAAAATAAATCATTGTACCTTGATAAGGAAACTTAAATTTACGCACTGGCCGTTGATAACTTAATTCTTTTGTTTCTGGATTGGCAGTCAATACTTTCTCATCTTTGCCAAATTCACCTAACCTTTTCCATCCATTCTCGGTTAGAATTTCTGTTTTCTCGTCGTAACAAAAAGTCGGCGTCAGAGTAATATAGGGCAGATGAAAATTCTCAAAAACCTTTTTAATCAGGGCTTTGACCGTCTGGATATCAGAAACTCTTTCCCCTAAAAACATGTGGAGAACGCAACCTCCGGTATACTTACACTGAATTTCATCTTGAAGTTTTAAGGCCTCAAAAACATCATCCGTATAGCCAACCGGAAGCTGGGAACTATTGGTGTAATAAGGCGTTTCTTTCGTGCCCGCAGTGATAATCTCTGGGTACTTTTCTTTATCCTTGAGAGCTAAACGGTAAGAGGCAGATTCAGCCGGCGTCTGTTCTAAATTGTAAAGATTGTTGGTTTCTTTCTGGAAAGCGACCAACTTTTCTCTCATAAAGTCCAAAACTTCCAAAGTAAATTTTCTCCCCCTGACCGAAGCAATATTCTCGCCTAAAAAATTCAGTAAAGCTTCGTTCATACCCACAAAGCCAATGGTGGAAAAATGATTGCCGTAATAAACGCCTCGCATTTGCTTGACGCTAGTTAAATAGAACCTTGAGTAAGGATAAAGTCCTTTTTCGATGAAAGCTTCTAAAGCTTTTCTTTTGATCTCGAGCGACTCTTTGGCCAAATCCATCATTTTCCCCAACCTTTCAAAAAACTCTTTTTTGGTTTTCGCCAGATAGCCGATTCTGGGTATATCAATGGTAACGACGCCGATGCTGCCCGTAAGCGCTCCGGCACCGAACAATCCTCCGCCGCCCCGGTTGTGAAGCTCACGTTTATCAAGACGAAGCCTGCAACACATACTACGGGTATCCTCTGGTTTCATTTCTGAATTAATGTAATTGGCAAAATAATTCGTGCCGTATTTTGCCGAGGCCTCAAAAAGCGGGTCAAAAGCAGGCTCATTCCAAGAAAAATCTTTGGTAATATTTATGGTAGGAATGGGGAAATGAAAAGGCCGGCCTTGTTTGTCGCCCTCAATCATAGTTTCATACAAGGCTTTATCCAATATTTTCATTTCTTCAGCGAATTCGCTGTAAGTTTCTTCTTGGGGCTTGCCGCCGATAATCACCGGTTGCTTTTCAAAAACCGGAGAGGGTTTTAAATCCAAAGTAATGTTAGAAAAAGGGTTTTGAAAACCGACCCGGGTGGGAATAGACATATTAAACAAAAATTCCTGAAGGGATTGTTTGACCTGTTCGTAGTTCAAACCATCGTAACGGATAAAAGGAGCTAAAAGCGTATCAAAATTAGCAAAAGCGACGGCGCCGGCAACCTCGCCCTGAATAGTGTAAAGAAAATTTACCGCCTGCCCCAAAACCGCCCGAAAGTGCTTGGCAGGTTTTGATTCCACCTTGCCAACCACGCCGCCAAAACCGCGCAGCAAAAGATCGTAAAGATCCCAGCCGGCGCAGTAGCAACCCAAAGAATCAAGATTATGCAAATGAAAATCGCCGTTACGGACCGCGTCGCGGATTTCTTTAGGATAGACTTTGTCCAGCCAGTATTTTTTGCTGACCGCCGAAGTCACATAATGATTTAGCCCTTGCAAAGAATAACCCATATTGGCATTTTCCTTCACTTGCCAATCAAGTTCTTGAATATATTGATCAACCATGCCCAAGGACTCGTCCAAAGAAGTGACTGCTTCCCTAATTCTTCGCCTCTGCTCGCGGTAAAGTATGTAGGCCTTGGCCGTTTCCACCAAACCCTCCAAAATCAAAACCTCTTCAACTATGTTTTGAATTTGCTCAACATGAGGAATCTCGCCCGGCTTGAAACGCCTGTTCAAAATCTGCGAAACTCTGTCAGTTAGTTTTTTTGACCTGACGCCGTTGCCTTTGACGGTGGCGGTCAAGGCTTTGTGGATAACGGTTTCAATCCTGGACTTGTCAAAATCAACAATTCGGCCGTCTCTTTTTTGGACCTTTTCTATCTTATTTTTCATTTTATACATCGAGACCCCGCAAAAAAATGCGGGGCATTCATATATTTTAGCCAATCTAAAAGCATTGAGCAAATTTTAAGATCTGGGTTTAAAAAAGAGACTTATCCCCACGTCCCAATGCCGACACTGACATTAGCGTTGAGCAAAAAGGGACAGCTTCGCCGTGGGGTTTCAACAAAAAAGCAATTTCGGGACTGGGACGCCCAATGCCGACATTGCCGAGATTAAACGTCCCGATCCCGAGATTGCTACACACCTTTGGCATGCAACTTGCTTACAACATCAGATAATCTCAGGCACTGGGACGCTGAAACCCAGTGGCAATCAAAGTCACCTTCATTTCTCCGCTCTTTAATTTATCGTCTTCCCTGGCTCCGAAAATGACTTTGGTTTCTGCCTGAATATTTTTAGTAATGGCATTGGCAACAATATCAATTTCTGCCAGCTTTAGATTTTTAGCGCTGATATTAAATAAAATTCTTGAAGCTTGCTCTGGAGAAATTTCCAGCAGAGGCGAACTCAAAGCTTTTAGGCTGGCTTCCTGGCCTCGATTTTCTCCCTTGCTCGAACCTTGGCCAAAAAAAGCTTTGCCGGCATCTTTTAAAATAGACTTAACATCAGCAAAACTAATTGTCACTAAAGAAGGCCTTAAAATTAAATCAATAATCGAAGCCACGGCCTGATGTAAAATTTCATCCGCTAATGAAAAAGCTTTTGTCAGGGGCGTATCTTTTTCTACTAAGGAAACAAGTTTGTCATTTGAAACTAATAATAAACTATCAACTTTTCCTTCAAGACTCTTAATGCCGTTCAAGGCAATATTCTTTCTTGAAGCACCCTCAAAAGCAAAGGGCTTGGTAATGACAGCAATTGTAAGAATGCCAAGCTCTTTGGCAATGTTGGCGACAACCGGAGTCGCCCCTGAACCCGTACCTCCGCCAAATCCTGCAGTTAAGAAAATCATTTCGCTGTCCTTAAGAGCTAATTCAATTTCTTGCTTCTGCTCTTCAGCTGCCTTTTTTCCTAAGTCCGGATTCATGCCCGTACCCAAACCCCTAGTCACCTCTCTGCCAATTCTGATCTTTAAATCAGCGGTAGTTTTCTTAAGGTCTTGATTGTCGGTATTAATGGCAATCAACTGAACTCCGGGAATTTTAAATTTAGCCATCCTGGTTAAAGCATTATTACCAGCGCCGCCGATGCCGATGATTTTTATCCTTGGAACAATCTTCATTTTATACCTTGATTTAAATTAATATTGTCTGTAGATTCTAGCAAGAATCTTCATTTTAAGGAATAAATATTTTAAAAACTCCTCTTAGTTTTTTAATAATTCCTTTTTCAGCAAAAGAAGAGCCTTCTTCTGTTTCAAACGTCTTAGCTCCTTCTAAAACCAAGCCGCAAACAGTTGACCAGGCCGGGTCGTCAATTTGGGGAGAAAAGCCTTTGGGCAGTCCCAATCGACAGTGAAGCTTTAATTCTTTCTTGGCAAATTCAACAGTTTTTGCAAGCTTGGCGCCGCCACCGGTTAAAACAATGCCGGCTGGCAGCTTACTTTTACCAAGCCTTTTCAATTCTTTATTAACTTCGCTGAAGATTTCTTTAGTCCGAGCTTCAATAATTTTTGAAATTGCTTTTTTGGAGAATTCCTGACCTGATTTCTTAGCTTCTTTTAAAGATCCCGATCCCCTCAAATTAAAACCGGTAAAGCTCTTTTTAATATTTTCCGCTTCCTCAATTTCTATTTTTAAAATAATGGCAATATCGTTAGTAATATTATTGGAACCCAGAGGAAAAACTTTAGCATCAACCAAATTTCCCTCTTCAAAAATAGTCAAATTAGTGGTTCCACCCCCAATATCAATTAAAGCCACTCCTAATTCTTTTTCCTTTTGGTCTAAGACAGCCTGAGCTGAAGCTACGGCTGATGGCAAAATATCTTCGATCTCAATGTCAGCTCCTAAAACTGAATCACTAAGGTTTTTAAGATATGGAGCAAAGGCTACCAAGCAAAGAGTTTTGGCTTCAAGCCTAATACCCCTCAACCCCTCAACTTCTTTAATGCCTGGCTGGCCATCAATAATAAACTCCTGGGGATAAGTTTCCAGAACTTCTTGATTGGTAGACAAAGAAATGCTGCGGCTGGCCTGAAAAGCTCTTTCAATATCGGTTTCAGAAATTTTTTGATCTGCCCGAGACACTGATACTAGCCCCCGACCGGACAAGAAAGAAAGATGGCTGCCATTAATATTAATAATGGCTGAATCAATCTTCTTTTCTAGCCCCTGCCGGCAAAGACTGACTACTTCAATAATCTTCTGAGAAACCTGACTGCTATTAATTACTACTCCTTTTCTCATCCCAAAATTTTCCACTTCAGCCTGACTCATAATTTCCAGATCTTTTTCTCCGGGTTTTTTCAAAGCAACCAATGCTTTAATTGAATTGGTGCCAATATCTAGACCGGAAATTAAATGGCCTTTTGTCATGAAGCTCTTAAATTAATAAGTTAGAAAGATATGATTCCTGCTTGGACATCATTATTTTAGAATCCTTACCGCCTCTTTCATGATTATACCCCAAAAGATGAAGAATGCCATGGATTAAAACTCTAGCTAATTCTCGTTGTGGCTTCTCTTCGAATCTCTTGGCATTTCTTTCGATATGGGAAAGACAAATTGCCAATTCCCCTAAATAGTTTTTATCTTCTCCGGGGAACGGCCCGAGATTTGAAAAAGACAAAACGTCAGTCGGCTCTTTTTTCCCTCGATAGTTAAAATTCAGTTTTTCAATCTGGCCCTGGCTTAAAAAAACTATCTCTACTACTGCCTTCGGCTTCTTTTCTTTTTCTAAAACCGTGGCAATAACCTTTTTAAGAACAGCTTTATCGAGTTTTTTTGGTAAGGAGTAAAAAGTGATTTTCATCCATCCTCATTCTTCTTTAGAAAGAAGATCGCGAACCAGCTGATTAACCAAATTGCCATCAGCCCGGCCTCTTTTTTTAATTAAGGGCATTAATTCAGACATTACTTTGCCAAAATCAGCCGCTGACTTGGCATTAGTAACAGTAATTGCCTCTTTGATCATTTCTCTAAGTTGATCTTCAGAAAGAGCTTTGGGTAAATATTCTTCTAAAATAATCAATTCTTTTTCCTCTTTTTCAGCCAAAGCTGGTCGCTGACCTTGTCTAAAACCGATAATAGCTTCTTTTCTTTTTTTAGCTTCGGAATTAAGAACCTCTATCATTTCCTCATCTGTCAATTTACTAAGCTCTTCTAGTTCTTGAAATGGGGCAGTTTTACTCAGCTTAGTTCTTTTTTCAATTTCCTTGTTATTGAAACTGGCCAGGGCCAATCTTAAAACCGAGACTTTAAGCTCATCTTTCTTGAGCTGGGATTCTTTTAAGTCCTGATGAAGCCGCTGAGAAAGTGTCATATCTTATAAAAAAATAAAGGATTATATCCTAAGAAAAAAGTTTAAAAGTGTCATCTGTTTTTAAATTATCTTCTCCTCCCCCTGCTCCTAGTCGGCAGCTTGCCAAGCTTTTCCAGCTTCAGATATTCTGCTTTAAGCTCTTCCCTTCTTAAAGCCTCTTTTTTCTTGGCCTGGGTTGATTTCGGCCGGCCCTTAAACCTATTTTTTCTAACTTTTCTCAAAACACCGCTGCGCTGAAGGCGTTGGCCAAATCTCCTGACTAAGCCCTGACTAGTTTCCCGATTTTGTCTTTTTACTTCTAAAGGCATATTTATCTTTTTCTTTTTAAACGCTTTTTAATTTCGTTAACTGCTTTTTCAATTTTGATTGTGTCCTGAGTTCCATTTTTCATATCCCTCAAGATAACTGTTTTATCCAAAGCCTCTTTTTGTCCCAAGATTAAAGCATATCTGACATTAAGCCGGTCCGCCCTGGCCAATTGAACCTTCAGGCTGTCTTTGGAAAGAGATTCAGCTACCGGAACTTTAGCCTGTCTGAATTCTTCGAAAAGCTTTAAACTTTTCTTTTTAGCCAGATCTCCAACTTGAGCCAAGAATACTTCTTTTTTGGATTCGGAGACAATTCTTAATTTATTTTCTTTCATGCCGCTAACAATCCTTTCAACTCCAGCCGCTGCTCCGCAAGCAGGAATATCTTTACCGCCAACTATTTTGCCAAGATTATCAAACCTGCCGCCACCAACTAAAGCTAATGGCAAAACCTTGTCTTGAACGACCACATCAGCAAAGATCTCAAAAACCGTTTTAGTATAATAATCAAGACCGCGAACCAAATAAGGATTAAGTCTGTAAGGCAAGCCAAGCTCGTCTAAAAACTCTAAAGTTTCCTTAAAATGGTTATGGCATTCTTCGCAAAGATGGTCAATAATTTGAGGAGCCTGAGCTTTAATAGGCTGACATTTTTCTTCTTTGCAATCTAAAAACCTCAAGGGATTTTCCCTGGCCCTTCTTTTGCAGTCTAGACAGAGAGAATTAAGATGGGACCTTAAATGGCTGGTTAAAACTTTCTTAAAATAAGGACGGCAGCAATTAGCGCCAATACTGTTAACTTCAATCACCAGATTTTTAAACTTTAACTCGGATAAAAGATTGTAAAATGCCTGGATGACTTGAGCGTCAATGGCCGGGCTTCGCTCTCCGAAAACTTCAAAATCTATTTGCCTGAATTGTCTAAATCTGCCGGCCTGAGGGCTTTCATAACGGAACACCGAACCAATGGAAAAAAGTTTGACTGGCTGAGGCAAGCTCATCATCCCATGCTGAATAAAAGACCTGATGATCCCGGGAGTAAACTCGGGTCTCAAGGTTAAATGATCTCCGCCTTTAGTCCTTAAAGAAAACATTTGCTTTTCAACAATGTCCGTGCCCAAACCCGTGCCTTTTTCATAAAGTTCGGTAAATTCCATGATTGGAGTTTCTATTTTTTCAAAACCATAGAAGGTTGCCAAATTTTCGGCAACGTTATAAAGTTTATCAAAATATTTTTGGTCTTCAGGCAGAATGTCGTGCATTCCCGAAGGCGATTGAAGACGTTGTTTTTTTCCCATGTTATTTAATATTGACTAATTCCGTTAAAAGGCAAAAGCCTGAAAAGAACTTTGCCAATAATGTTTTTTCTTGGTAAAACTCCCCAAGATCTTGAATCTGATGAAGAAAGCCGGTTATCTCCCATTACAAAATATTCTCCCTCAGCCAAGGCCAATCTTAAATTGCCAAAAGTAATATCTGTTTCCGGCAGATAAACACTTTCTTCTAAAACTGTTTTCTGGCCGTCTTGGCTGAAAATAAAAACTTGCTCATCTTTAATTTCAACTGTTTCTCCGGGTAAACCAATAATCCTTTTAATATAGCGCTCAGAAGGATTATAGGGATATTTAAAAACAATGATTTCCCCTCGAGCCGGTTCTCGAAAACGGTAAGAAATTTCGTCAATAATCAAGTAATTGCCTTGATAAAAATTAGGTTCCATTGATTGGCCTTTAACAATAAATGGTTGAAAAATAAAATAGCGGATTGGCAGGACAATCGCTAGGGCCAAAATGACAATTTTCAGAGTTTCCCAAACAAAGTTTAAAAAAGTCTTCATATTTGTATGATATTAATGAATTATACTTGATTTTTCCAATTTAGCAAGGAGAGTGTTATAATTCACCAAAGGTGAATTTCTTTCTGAAAAGTTAATTTACCAAGGGTAAATTTCTTTATTAAAAGTTAATTTACCAAGGGTAAATTTCTTTATTAAAAGTTAATTTACCAAAGGTGAATTTCTTTCTGAAAAGTTAATTAATTATTGACATAGAGTTAATGAAAATATGTTTTTAATCATTGGATTAGGAAATCCTGGCAAGCGATATGAAAATACCTGGCACAACCTCGGCTTTTTGGCAGTTGATGAGTTTCAAGAAAAAAACAATTTTCCCAGTTTTGTTTTTTCTCAAAAGTTCAACTGCTTAATCTCTGAAAGCGTTTTTGACAGCAAAAAAATTCTTCTGGCCAAGCCCCAGACTTTCATGAATCAGATTGGCCAAGCTGTCAAATCACTACTCACCAACCACCGTCATAAGATTGCCATGGCAATGCTATTACGGAATCTTATTGTTACACACGATGACGCCGATCTCCCCAAGGGAGAAATAAGAATTTCTAAAGACAGGGGCACGGCTGGGCACAAGGGATTGGATTCCATTGTCGGCGTTTTAAAAACCAGAAACTTTGTCAGAATCAGAATAGGCGTAAGGCCAAAAAACTATGTTCCGGGATCTAAATCTTTAAACAGGTTTGTTCTTAAGAAATTTACCAAGCTAGAAGAAAAAATGGTCGCTGAAGTGATTCAAAGAGTCAATCAAGCGATTGAAATGATTTTGGAAAAAGGATTAATGGAAACGATGAACAAATTTAATGCTTAAATGAAAAGCTGTGGCGAATAAACAACCACGGCTCTCCAAGGTCGTCAATCCCAATCCTCTTTGGGTCTGACAACCTT
>JAHIOR010000082.1 GCA_018895125.1 Patescibacteria group bacterium
AAGCTTGGTGAAAGGGCGGATTTGCTCCAGGACGAATTTTACAGCCAAGTATCAACAAAGGGCATTCCCTTAAAGTATGCCCTGGAACACATCGCTACTGCCCTGACAAAATATCTTGAACTGCTTTTTTGGCCACAGCACCTCACCCTGTACCAGTCTGAAGTTTACGCAACTCCATTATTGCTTGTTATCAGCTTTATGGTTTCAATAGGCCTTGCCCTTGTTTTAATCTACGGTTTCTTTAAGAACAAATATGTTTTCTTGGGATTGTCTCTTTTTCTGATCTCTCTGTCCCCTTTTCTGACTCCTTTTGGCATTTCTTGGTGGGTGGCCGAGAGATATGCTTATCTGGGAACTTTTGGGATAATTTTCCTCGTAGTTTTGTTTTTCAGCTATCTGGGAAAAAAATATGTTAAATTTAAGAATATCATCATTGCTCTTTTCATGATCGCTACGGTTCTTTTATCTATAAGAACAGTCATCCGCAACAACGACTGGCAAAATGAAGATAATTTATGGATAGCAACGGCAAAAAAATCCCCTTCGGATCCAAAAACCCATAATAATCTTGGCGATTATTACGGCCGCCACGGAGACCAGGAAAAAGCCGCTCAGGAATTCCTTAAGGCGATTGAATTAAATCCGTTTTACGGCGACGCCTATCATAACCTTGCCAATACCTATCAAACAATGGGGAAAATAGATTTAGCGATTGAAAACTATAAAAAAGCGGTTGAATCTAAGCCCAGCCTTTGGCAATCATATCAAAACCTAGCTATTATTTACTTTAACCAGCAGGATTTTGAAACCGCCGGCCAATACCAAGAAAAAGCAGTAGAGATCAATCCCAACAATGCCAGTCTTCATCTTAATCTGGGCGTTATCTACCAGCAGAATAACCAACAAGAAAAAGCTAATTTGGAATTTCAAAAAGCTGTAGAGCTGGATCCTTCGATCAAAGACTTGTTCCAGAAATAATCGTGTAGTCCGACTTAAAAAGAATTGCCTCAATCAAGATTTTCCTTTTTCCTAATAACATAGATGGGGCGGTTGGTGACTTCAAGATGAATATTGGCAACATATAGGGCAATCAAACCAAGGCAAATCAAAACTATACCGATTAAAAAAGTAATGAAAACTGCGAGCATGGTTACATTGGAAAAAGCCAAATCCCATGGATCGCCAAATATAAACTTGTTAATAAACATAAAGCTGCCCAAAAGGCCGGAAAAAATAGTAATAATAATTCCCAAATAACCGGCCAGCTTTAGAGGAACCAGACTGTGGGTAACAAAACCAGACAATCCCAGCCTGACAAGTTTTGCAAAACTATAGCTAGGTTTGCCCAACTGCCTTGGCCTAGTTTTAAAGTAAATGTAATCTCTTTTAAATCCCAGCCAGTCAATCAAACCCCGGGCAATTCTGCCCCGCTCGGTAAAACGATTGAATTCATCAGCTACTTGCCTGGAAATGAGGCGGAAATCAGTTTCTCCGGATACCAGTTTTGTCTCGCTGATCAAGTCCATGATCTTGTAAAAGCAATATGATCCCCATCTCCTGATTATTCCTTCTCCAGCTCTTTTTTGCCTGATGCCAATAACAATATCAGCTCCTTTTTGCCATTTTTCTATGAAGCTGGGGATTAATTCAATTGGATGCTGTAAGTCTGCGTCTATTGAAATAACAGCCTCCCCCTTGGCGTGGTGAATACCGCAAGATAAGGCAATCTCTTTGCCAAAGTTCCGGGAAAGCTCAATTTGCCTTACTTTCAGAACTTTTAAAATCTCAGCACTATTATCAGTCGAACCGTCATTAACAAAAATAGCTTCAAAACTGTATTGAGGTGATAATAGTTTTAAGGTTTTCGAAAGCGAATTAAAAAAGTCTCTTAAGTTTTTTTCTTCATTATAAACAGGAATAATAATAGAAATCAGTTTTTTAGCCATATTGTTTTATTTTTGAAAATATAATAGCCAGCTAAACAAATAAGAACCAAAAAATTAACTAAGTTGATACAGAAAACAATCTGACTGATATTATTGTGCCAAAAAGAAATCAGAATTATTTCCAATAAAGCCCCTATCAGAAGAAAGAAAGAAAATCCCTTTTCCTTTAAA
This sequence comes from Patescibacteria group bacterium, assembly GCA_018895125.1. Classification (GTDB taxonomy): domain Bacteria; phylum Patescibacteriota; class Minisyncoccia; order Minisyncoccales; family GWA2-46-15; genus GWA2-46-15. The sequence continues at coordinate 2,118 of JAHIOR010000082.1, forward strand.
GCCAGGAAATACTGGGAAAAAAGATTAATCAAGCTATAAGAAAGCATGGCTAGACCAAAATACCCCAAAACCCTGCTAATTCCCAAAAAACTTTGGCCTATTAACAGTTTAATAATAAAATCGGGAAAAAGGAAATAGCCGAGCACCGGCAAACCGCCAATCAGAAAAGTCAGCCAAAAGGCTTTTTTAAAGATCTGGGGAGAATTAACAACCGGAAACATAACCGTAGCAATCGGTCCGGCCAAGAAGAAAACAATTTTCCCAAGCAAGGCCAGCCCGGCATATTCTCCAGCTGCCAAGTTGTTCAAAAAATGTTTGGCCAAAATAACATCCATATTAAAAAGCAGGCTTAAAAAAGATATTCCAAATAACGACAAAATAAAATAATTATAAATATCTTTTATCTGAATTGTTTCTTTTTCTTCTTTGAGCAAAGAAAGCAAGGGCAAAAAACTGATCAAACAGCCAATTGCTATTGAGGCAAGAATTGCCAGCATTACTCCGCTGGTTTTAAAACCAACTAAAACCAGTAAAAAAGCAAAACTGATTTTAGTGATAACTTCAACTATACCGATAATTGAAACTGTTTTGAATTTTTCCAGACCCTGAATAATACCTTTATTGACAACACCGAGGAAAGACGGAATTAGGGCTGCGGCCAGAATAAGCAAGGGCCAAGTTGAAGTAATGTTCAGGAATCCAGATACGCTTTTCCCTAAAAACAGCAAGGCTAAAAAACAGACAATAGCAAAAAACACGGCTATCTTTGAAAAATAAAGGGTAAGGGCTTTAATTTTTCCCAACCCCAATTGTTCTTTAAAGTCAGCCGCATATCTCATTAAAACTGCAGCCAGAGCCGAAAGAGGAATGCCGAAAATGCTGAAAACTGCAAGTAAGGACTGCAACTCGCCGTATTCTTCAATTAAAAGCATTCTGACCATTAGAAAATGAAAGGCATAGCCCCCCAGGCCAATGACAAAGCTTCCCAGGAAGAAAATAAAGCTATTGCTCAAAAAAGTGTCTTTTTTAATCATTTACAGATTCTAGCAAAAAACCGCTCAAATGGCGATTTTAATATTCTCATGATTTATTGCTATTTCTTTTTCTCAACCAAACGATAAATACTAAAAGCAACTAAGCTGCCAAGAACCAGGCCGCCGATGATGTCAGACAAATAATGAACGCCGACAATAACCCGGCTGATATTCATCAGCAAACTGATAATGAAAAACAATATCCCCAGTCTTTTGTCATAGCAAAAAATGGCGGCCGAAGCGGCAAAAAACACAGTAGCGTGCCCCGAAGGAAATGAATAGCCGGTTTCCGGAATCAGCTGATTCAGATTATAAACCAAAAAGGGTCGAGGCCGATGGTAAAAAAGCCTGATCAGCTCAACAATGAAAACTCTGGAAATAATGATTGAGCCAACCGTAACCGCAAAAATCTTTATTTTTTCTTTGTTTTTGTATCCGGAAAAGAACAAGAATAAAAGGAAAGCAACTCCTAAAAGATACTGCGAGTAACTGGCTAAAAAGATAAAAACAGAATCCAGACAAACGGATTTGCCGGTCAAACTATTTAGAAAATATAAGGCCTTTAAATCCATGATTATAATTTACCTGGTAAATTAAATATTATCTTTTTCCCAGGACCAATAATCTTGACTTTTTTCCCTCTTACCAATACCGCCTGATTATCTCTTAGAGCAATAATTGGATATTTTGTCTCTTGAGCCGCTTTCTTGATTATTGATTGATACTTTCTTGCAGAATGAGCAGTTATCCAAAAAGGAACAAGTCCTAAACTGGTTAAATCTTTTTTTTACCAAGCTGACTAACAGTTAGTTTCACCCATTTCCAATCTTTATCCTTTTCTTTGGCCGTGCTAACTACAAAAATTTTTATTTTAGAAGGTTTTTTGCCTACTAATTTTAAAAGCTCCTTTCCTATTTGTGGATTTTTTTCGTAAGCAGCTGATGTTAATAGCAGTTTCCCGTTCTGCTCTAGGAAAACGGCGTCCGAGACGCTCGTTGGGGTTGTTCTTTTCATCTAATCCTCCATTTCTAAAAACATAGTATCAGATTATCCTGATTCTAGCAACTAAATGTAATGGTTCATGACATATGATACGCTTGGCCGAGTACGATATATACTTCGCCCCGCTACTAGCGGGGTCGGGCGGCGTACCGCCCGCTATGAAAGGCAGATACAGGCTCGTCAGGAAAATAACTACTTATAGCGGGCAGAACGCCCGATATATCGTACTCGCTATTAAAGCTATAGCAATGATAAATAGTTATCAGATTTTGAACCAACTTCTGACTTCGATTTCTCGACCGATTTTCTCTGCCACGATCAGCCTTAACTCCTGCTCCTTAAGGCCAAAGAATTCTCTTAATAATTCTATCTCTGCCTCACAGTCAAAAGGGTGTACCCAAACGCTTTTTTGTAAAAGTCGAAAACCCATTTCTTTTAACTTTCCCCGAAAGGATTCCCGATGAATTTTTTTTAATTCGGAGATATCAAAAATAACGATACGCCATTTCCTATCCCAAATTTTTGGTTTTTTAATCTTGAGATCATTGATTTGAAAATAACCAGCTTTTCTCCTCCCTTCTTCTGTTAAGTTAATATAAATTTGATTGCCTTCCGTCTTGATTTCAATCAATCCGCGTCGCCGCAATTGATAAAAAGCATCGTAAATCTTCTTGCGAGAGTATTTTTTCTGTTTTTGATATTTTCTGACAAAACTGGAAGCGAATCGAGGAGAGCTGGCAGCAATATAAATTGCACCGGCAATCATCAGCCAATATAGAATATCTTTAATAATTTCTGATTTCGGCTTCCTGAAGTAGTATTTATATTTTACTAGTCCCATTAATTAATGGTAACTAATTATTACTGCTATAGCAATGAGAAGTAGTTGAATCTAATTAATTATAGCGATTACGATAAGCGATTACGATATATGAGCGCCTTATAGGCGCCATAGACGCCTCGGTAAACGGGCAACCCTGCCCGCTATAAATAGCGAGGTATGAATTCTGGGCTGCCCCGCCTCCCATCCGATCGGCAATCTTTGTTTTTAATTAGATAATTTGAGATACTTTCGCAGTTCTTTGATTTTGTCAGTTTTCTCCCAGTTGAATCCTGGTCGGCCGCTATGGCCAAAATGGCCGTAATTAGAAGTCTTTCTATAAATCGGCTTTAAAAGATCTAGTTCTTTAATAATGCCGCCAGGACTCATATCAAAAACCTTAAAAACTGCTTTGGCAAGTTTGGCTTCCGAAACCTGGCCTGTACCGAAAGTCTCAATACTAACCTCAGTGGGCTCATGACCGCCGATAACATAAGCTAATCTAACTAAGCATTTTTCTGCTAATTTTGCAGCCACAATATTTTTGGCAATATAGCGGGCCATATAAGCTCCGGATCGATCCACTTTAGTCGGATCTTTTCCTGAAAAGGATCCGCCGCCGACCGGAACGCCAATGCCATAGCTGTCAACTACGGTTTTCCTGCCAGTCATGCCTGTATCTGCGACTGGTCCGCCAACAATAAATCGCCCCGTGTTATTAATGAAAAGTTTGGTCTTTTTATCCAGATATTTACCACAGATAGGTTTAATCACCTTAGTGATAATATCAGCTTTTAATTTGGCTAAAGAAACATCAGGATCATGCTGGGCGGCAATGACAACGTTATCCAATCTTTTGGGCTTATCGTCTTCATAAACAAAAGTAACTTGGGACTTGCCATCTGGCCTCAGATAGCCCAGGGTCTTGTTTTCCCTTAACCGAGCCAGCTCTTTAACTAAACGATGAGCCATCATAATTGGCAAAGGCATTAATTCTGGAGTTTCGCGACAGGCATAACCAACCATAATCCCCTGATCTCCGGCTCCCTGCTGCTTGCTACCAGTCTTTCTGACTCCCAAGGCAATATCAGGAGACTGCTGGCTAATGGTGTTTAAAACCGCCACAGTATGGCCGTCAAAACCATACTCTGGCTTATTATAACCAATGTCAAGAATCACCTGCCTGACCAGCTTATTAGTATCCACCCAAGTATTAGTGGTCACTTCTCCTCCAACAATAACATAGCCCCGACTGACAAAAACCTCGCAAGCTACCCTGGCATGCTTGTCTTTCTTAATAATGGCATCAAGAATGGCGTCGGCAATCTGATCCGCCACCTTGTCAGGATGCCCGGGAGCCACCGACTCTGATGTAAATAGATATTTTTTCATGTTGAACAATTATTTTTATGCTTTCTCATTATAACGGACTAACGTCCGATATATCGAGCATTTCGCTCATTATAGCAAAAACCGCGCTTTTGACGAGGCGATTTCTGTCAAACAACTTGTCTTCATTTCCTGTCGTCATATAAGAATTCGTAGTAAGACAGGGCGGCCGAGCCGAAC
>JAHIOR010000083.1 GCA_018895125.1 Patescibacteria group bacterium
CCAAGCCGAAAGGCGGAGCTAATCCCAACAAACCTCGTCTCAGTCCGGATTGAGGGCTGCAACTCGCCCTCATGAAGCCGGAATCGCTAGTAATCGCCAATCAGATATGTGGCGATGAATACGTTCCTGAGTCTTGTACTCACCGCCCGTCACGTCAAGCGAGCTGGGAGTACCCGAAGCGCCAAGCAATTGGAACTAAGGTAAGCTCAGTAAGAGGGACGAAGTCGTAACAAGGCACGCGTAGCGGAAGCTGTGCGTGGATCATATCATTTTAAAAAAAGATCGATAGGGATTGATGACTGAGAATTCTATTATCAATTCCATTAGGCATTAGTCTTGGAGCCTTCAAATTAAGACTACTTATCGGAACAACTCTAAGAGACTATTTGATCAAAAAAGCAAAAGCCGCCTTATGGGCGGTTTTTGTGCTTAAAGATAAAGACAAAAGCTAGACAGAGGTCTAGCTTTTTTAGGAAGAAGAAGGTGCAAAATGTGCTATTGATTGGTCTGTCCCGACGCGGGACGAACGAACTTACTCAACGTGACTTCACCGGATGGCGCGGCCGCTTTGGGGATCAACACCGCATCGGGACAGACCGAGGAATATACCATTATTAATGATATGCTCTTCGGTCCGTCCAGATGTCTATTAAACATTAAAGGTTCTGTCTATATGCTAGCAAAGTCAAAAAGAATAGTCAAGGCTAGTGAAGTAGTCCGGCCAACGACTTATAAATAACCGTCATCTTTTCTGATAAAACAGCGCCGTAGCTGATGGGTGATATCATTAAAAATATCAACAAAGCAGTGATTAGATAGGAAAGATAGAATTCTTTTTTCCTCTTGCTAACCCATAACGCCAATAGAATAATAGCAAATGTCAAAGAGGGCAGATAGTGATAAACAAAAGCAGCCCTGGCCACAAAGACATAAGGTAAAAGATTGGCAAAATATCCGAGCAAAAGTACTAAATAGGCTTGATGCTTGGTTTTGAAAAGACGATAAATTCCCCAGAATACGGCCAGCAAGCCTGAAAGCCAAATTAAAGGATTTCCCATTAAATAAATATTGGCTGATATATTGACATCTTTTTTCTCCCAATACCAAACAGGCTTTCTCATTAAGGGCCACTGATACCACTTACTCGAATCAGTATGGCCCTTGGTTAAGCCTGAATTATAAGAATACATTTTCTGATTTAATTCAATGAGTTTAGATCCAAAAGACAAGTATTTTTGTTCTCGGCCGTCTTTAATTAAAGTACTTTGAAAATCTTGGCTCATGAAAGCATCTCCCGGGCCGCTAAACGTTAAAAGTTTAAAGTGGGGGATAAAGAAAAGGCTATAGGTAAAGATAAATAATATCAGGGAAATGATTACTTCTACGAGAAGCTTAAACAATCTTTTCAAACTAATACTCTTTAAAAAACTGATAAAAGAAAGCAGAAAAATTATTCCCAAGAAAGATAAACCCGTCCATTTAATAGAAAAAGCCAAGCCTGCCAAAATCATGGATAAAAAGTAAAATAAGTGTTTTTTTAACCTATTGTTTTGTTTAGCGGAGAGAAGATAGACGAGAATTGAAGTAAAACCAAAAAAGAATAAAAAGCTGTCAACTAAGATAAATTTTGACTCGACTAGAAAAGCATTATCAAAAACAATTAGTAAACCAGCCAGAAAAGCAGCTTTTTTTGATCCGCCAAGGGCAATAACAATCTGATAAACCACTAAAACAAAAAGAGCGCCAAATAAGGCCGGCAGGAATCTTAATATAAGTAAAGTTTGGGAACTAGCTGCCTCGCCAATTCTTTCAAAACTAATTCCGGGATCAAAGTTAAAAAGACTGGCAAAACTAGCAATCATCAATTTTCCTAAAGGCGGATGGATATCAAAGTAATACTGGTGGGTAAAGTAGGCTGAAACAAACTTGCCGAAATGAACCTCGTCAAAAACAACCTCAGCTGGATAACTAAGAAACAAAAACCTAGTTAGTAAGACTAGAGCAAAAAGAATAAGCAATAAGTGATTTTCTTTTAAAAACTTCATGTTAAACTATTGTAGCTAAATCCTGGCTTGAAATCAAAAAGAATTTCTGCTATACTGAAGTCGGTTTAGAAATTAAGCCAAACCTGATCTTTATAAAATTCCCATAAGGAGGCAGTATGCACACATTTAGACTTGGTAGATTAACCGTCAGCGTTAAACTTTCGCCGCCTTCACAGCTACAGCCATATTCTGGAATCGGCCGTTTCGTAAAAGAAACATATTGGGGCGATTTCCGCATCGGGGGAACCCGCTTGCTTGAATTAATTCAACGGGGGGCAAAAAGAATAATTCTCGAAAGCCCGGAAGGTTATTTCCTTGCGATACGCATCACCGGAGGAAAGGTGAAAATTGTTGCTACGTACCGTTGGCCTCCTCCTGGAAAGTTTATTGCCGGAACCATAAGCTTAAAGGAGCTAAAGGATAGGCTTCCCGAAATAGGAAGAGGGATAAGTTTACTAAGGGATTTGTTGGAAATAACAACGGGAAATCAAAGTATTGGCGAAAAAGAAGCGCAACGGTTTATGGGGATGAAATGGTAAAACAAAAAATAGGGCTAATAATGGCCCTATTTTTCTATTAAAGATTCTTGCTATAACAAAACTTTTCTGTTATCCTGAAAACAGTTAAAAATTAATCTTAAAACCATGCCTATTTCTGCCAAATTAAGCAAATTTTTAAGCACGAATAAGGTCAAATTTGAGGAGATTAAGCACCGCCAGGTTTTTACCGGCCTGGATAAAGCCGCTACCTTGAGAGTAAAACCCAGCCTCATTGCCAAAACCTTGGTCATGAAATCGGGAAAAGATTTAGCCATGGCAATTTTGGCAGCCAACAGAAACCTGGACAAAAAAAAGTTCGCCAAGGCGAGTAAATTGAAAAATCCGGATTTCGTTTCTGAAAAACTGATGAAAACAAAATTTAAGGGCTTTAAAGTCGGGGCCTTGCCGCCTTTTTGCCAAATGTTTAAAATCCCCGGTTTTATTGACAGGGGATTGCTCAAAGAAAAATCGGTTTACGCGTCAGCTGGCAATTACGAAACTTCGATAAGATTATCGCCAAAAGCGTTGGAAAAATCGGGAGCAATGAAAGCGGATTTTTCCGAAGCGAAAAAAATGGCAAAACCGAAAAAGAAAAAGAAATAATTTGAATGGGCGCGTAGTTCAATGGCAGAACGCTAAACTGATAATTTAGAGGTTGAAGGTTCGATTCCTTCCGCGCCCACTTACAGACAGGGCCTATAGTTTAATGGGTCAATTGAAAATTGACGGGCGGCGCGGCCGCCCGGGAAGAACTCTACATTTGCGCCTTAATAATTTTGGCGGGCCCTTAGCTCAATGGTAGAGCGCTTCATTTGCAATGAAGAGGTTACCAGTTCGACTCTGGTAGGGTCCACAAGACAATAGATTATTAAAAAAGTAGATAACCAGGGGTGGCAGAGCGGCCAATTGCTCGAGACTGTAAATCTCGCGGGGAAACCCTTCGCAGGTTCGAATCCTGCCCCCTGGACTTCGTAAAACAAGCGCCCTTCATGGGCGTTTTGTTTTACGATATTTTCTGGTATAGATTCGAAGGCCGGACCCCGAACGAAGTGAGGGGGAGGCGGGGTCGCGACCCACGCCAGGGCGGGGAGTTGTGACCGAATCCTGCCCCCTGGATTTTCAATCCAAAGAATCGCTTTTTAGGCGGTTTTTTGGTAGAGTAAAAGTAGAAAGCCATTTTAGAATTTGATAAAAATAATCTTATGAAGAAACCTTTAATAATCTTCGGAGCAATTATTTCAGTTTTAATTATCATTTTATCACTTTTTCCTATAGATCCGGCTAATAAATTATTAGAATGGCTATTTATAATCTTTTGTACTGTTGGAATAGCGTTAGTACTATTTGGCATCGGTCTTATCCCAATTGCCGTTTTGGTCTTAGTTATTAGTTTAATTATAAAGAGTGAAAAGGTAAAAGCGGGAATAAGCATTCTAAGACGAATTTTCGTAAAACTATTTGAATACGGTGTCATCTCATTATTGGTTGCCTCTCTATTCAAAGCCATACCTTGGTTGATTGGTATATTTAGATAAGATGTTCACTATGGGGGAAAAAGAGTTATTGGTAGGATAAAATATTGTAGTTAATCCACAAAAAACAAATTCAAATAAAATATGAATAAAAAAACACTTTTCTTACTTGCAATCATTATCATCGTTACCCTTGTCGCTTTGATAGTGGTCAAGATGTCTTTTACCAGCCAAAACTTTAATGAATCCCCAGGATACAATACACCTATTGGACAAAAAACGAATCTAAAATTTGCATGGGGTGTCATGTGTGATTCCACCATAGATCCGAATTCCGCATCAAAAGATGGTATCATCAAAAAAGAGTGGGGTAATGAGAATAGACTAACGGTTGAAGCTTATGTCATAACAGTTTCCGAGGGGGCAATAATAAAAGTAGATTACAAGATAAATGGGGATAATTTGGTTTTAGAATATGGGCTAGACGCAAGATATGCACCAACTTCACGCATTTGTGCTCACAAATTTATATATGAAATCACTGGGTTAGATAGAAAAGACTATATTATTTCTCTGAGTAACAATAATAGTCTCGTTCAATAAAACAGGTTCTAACGTCGTCCCATAGGTCATAATCCTGAGAGCCCGCAGGCCGAAGAGCAGAACCAGATAAAATCGATTGAGTGATTAAAAATAATTAAAACCGAGGATTGTCCAGGTTCAGATACATCTGATACATTTTTTAAGTTCGTAACGTGATGACTTCTTACCACTGCTATAGCAGAGATAAGAAGTTAATAATGTTATCAGTCAACTGGTTAACGCATCTAAAATTAACATCGGATTTCACTAACAGTTATGGTGATCGCAATAAATATTAGTTGTTAAAAATTCCAGGTGTATTATATGTCATGAACCAGTACAGGGATTTGACAATGGTTATCGTAAAGATATAATAGAAATATATAAAAAACATGCTTACTAACGAAGATGTACAAAAATTAATAGAGGTTTTTGCTACTAGAGACGAGGTAGCAACTAAAGCCGACTTGGAAGAAATCAGAAAAGATTTTTCTGATTTGCAAATTAGTATTGACGCCTACGCCAAGAAAGCTGACACCTACTTCCAAGAGATGGTTATGCTCTCGCATAAAGTTAACCGCCATGAAAAATGGCTTCATTTAGTTGCCGAAAAACTTGGAATTAAACTGGAATACTAAACAGGAAATCGCCAAAGAGGCAGGAAGGTCTCGTTCGAGTCTGACGACTTTCAGACATTCGTCCCGAGGACTCAGTCCCGAGGGAGTCGGAACGACCTGAACGTAGCCGAATGGACGGTTTTTAGGTAGAGTGAAAATATGAAAAGAGATTACGCAATCTATCAAATTTCATTTAAGATACTTCTAAGAAAGGGTGGAAAGGTATTATTCTTAAGATCGACCGAAGAAAGCTATATAGATTTGCCTGGCGGTCGTGCTGATAATGTAGAAAATAAGGTTCCTCTGCAGGAAATAATTGCCCGAGAGGTCAGAGAAGAATTGGGGTCTAAGATAAAATACGAACTTAACAAGCTAGCTTTTCAATACCGTAGATATTCCAAACCAAGACAAATTTACATCTTATTTACCGTTTATAAAGCAAAATACGTGTCTGGCGATGTTAAACTTTCGCCAGAACACAATAGTTACGAATGGATAAACCCAGTAACATATAAATTCAATAAAAAGGATTTTGAACGTGAAGAAGAATACCAAGCGTTTAAGGAATATTTCGGAACGAAGTAACAAACCTGCTCTATTCAAAAAACCCAGCGCTGGGTTTTTTTTTGTTTATACCTCAATTAGACAGGTTCTAACCCATTCGTCATTTTCTAATTCCTCAGGGCAGGCCCTTCAATGCGATTCATGGCAGGCTGTCGTCCCGTAGGTCATGATCCTGAGGGTCTCAAACCCGAAGGACAGGACACATTCGTCGTGCTAAAAGCACTCCTCAGTGCAAGCCAAGGTTTTTCAAAGAATCGCTTCACCCGACCAAAGCCATAGGGCGTAGGTGGGCAAAGAGACGCCTGCCTACCTGTAGGCAGGGTTTTTTGATAGAATCACGATGAGGGATTGAACCGTCGTATAAAACTTGACAGAAATTAGTAGGAAAAGTATCATAAAAGCATGAAAGAGAAAAATATCACAATTGACGATTTGGCTATGATGGTCAAAAGGGGATTTGATGGAGTTGACAAACAATTGGTGAAAATCAATCAGCGTTTTGATCGGGTAGATCTCCGCTTCGACCGAGTCGAAAAGAAAATGGAAGGAATAGTTTATCGTTTTGAGCTTCAAAAGCTTGAAGATCGGGTCAAAGAGCTAGAGGATTTGTTGGCCATGCCGACTAAAAGATAGCCACGACCGAGCCACGTTCAAAACAGGCATGTTTATAATCGCCAAAAAGGCGATTTTTTGATATGATGAAATATAGATTATTTCTAGCCCAGCAAGTTTAAATTATAACATGACTACAAAAGAAAAATTAGATCTAGTCAGCCAAGTTGGCGAAGAAATTGTTACCAAGGCAGAACTTGAGTCTTTACTTGAAAAAGAAAAGAGCTTGATTGCCTATGACGGCTTTGAACCCTCAGGACAAATTCATATTGCCCAGGGAATTTTAAGAGCTATTAATATTAATAAGATGACTAAGGCCGGAATCAAGTTCAAGATGCTGGTAGCTGACTGGCACGCCATGACTAATGACAAAATGGGAGGCGACTTGGAGAAGATTAAAATCGTTGGCAAGTATTTTATTGAAGTCTGGAAGGCCTGCGGCATGGACTTGAAAAATGTAGAGTTTGTCTGGGCCTCAAACTTGGTCAAAAACAGTAGTTATTGGGAACTGGTTTTAAAAATAGGCAGAACCAATAAGCTAGCTCGTTTTATTAGAACTGCTGAATTCATGGGAAGGGAAGCGGCTGCAGAAACTCTGTCTGCTGCCCAGCTATTTTATCCTTGCATGCAAGTAGCTGACATTTTCACTTTAGGAGCTAAAATCACCCAACTGGGCATGGACCAGAGAAAGGTTAATATGTTGGCTCGAGAAATCGGACCACAACTCGGCTTTTGGAAACCAGTAGTAGTTTCTCACCACATGCTCATGGGTCTGGGCCAACCTCTAACTAATGAAACAGCAGATAAAGCATCACGCACCATTGCTTTAAAAATGTCAAAATCAAATCCTGACTATGCCATTTTCATGACTGACAGCAAAGAAGATATTGAGCGGAAAATTAACAAAGCCTGGTGCCCGGAAGGGGAGACTAGGGAAAATCCAATTCTAGAATACTGCCAATATATTGTTTTTGAAAAGTTCTCACAAATCTTGATTGACAGACCAGCCAAGTTTGGCGGTCCAATTACTATCAAATCATTTTCTGAATTAGAAAGCCTGTTTGCCAAAAAAGAAATCCATCCTCAAGACTTGAAAAAGACTACCGCCAATCTAATTGACCAACTAGTGGCGCCCGTTAGACAGCATTTTACTAAAAACAACAACGCCAAAAAACTTTTAGAGCAAGTAAAGAGTTTCGGGGTGACAAGATAATTAAAGAATCTAAAACAAATGGCGCTGCTAGATAAAATATTTGGGGATCCGAATGAAAAATACTTAAAAAGCCTGGCTCCTCTTATTGAAAAAATCAATTCTCTGGAAAAAGAAATTGAAGGTTTTGACAATGAAAAATTAAAAGAAAAATCCCTGGAATTAACTCAAAAAGTTACCAAAGGAGAATCTCTGGACTCAATTCTTCCTGAAGCTTTCGCTCTTGCTAGAGAAGCTGCCAAAAGAAACTTAAAACAAAGGCATTTTGACGTCCAACTTTTAGGTGGCATTGTCTTGCATCAAGGTAAAATTGCTCAGATGCTGACTGGAGAAGGAAAAACTCTGGCAGCCACTCTACCTCTATATTTAAACGCGCTTGAGGGCAAGGGCTGCCACTTAGTAACGGTCAACGACTATTTGGCTAAAAGAGACGCTATTTGGATGGGCCAGATATATAACGCCTTAGGACTAAGTACGGGTTGTGTTACCCAGCAAGGCTCTTTTATGTATGACCCCAACTACAAAGAAAAAGATGTTGAAGAAAAAGACAGGCAAAGGGATGAAACTGGCAGTTTTAAAATTGTTGAAGACTTTTTAAGGCCCTGCACTAAAAAAGAGGCTTATGAGGCTGACGTCACTTACGGCACCAATAATGAATTTGGTTTTGATTATTTAAGAGACAATATGGTTTATGACCTTGCAAATAAAAGCCAAAGAGATTTTAATTTTGCCATTGTTGACGAAGTTGACTCCATTCTTATTGATGAAGCTAGAACTCCGCTTATTATTTCCGCCCCGGAACAAGAACCTTCAAAAATGTACCAAGAATTTTCCAGAATTATTCCCAGCTTGAAAAAAGACGAAGATTATCAAATAGATGAAAAATTAAGAGTGGTCACTCTAACTGAAGAAGGCATAAATCATGTTGAGAAAATAATGGGAATGACTGATATATACCAGCAATGGGGCATTAAGCAATTGCATCATCTTGAACAATCCTTAAAAGCTGAAACTCTTTTTGAAAAAGACAAAGACTATGTTGTTAAAAATAATCAAATCCTGATTGTTGATGAATTCACCGGCAGAATCTTGCCAGGCCGGAGATGGTCAGGCGGCTTGCACCAGGCAATTGAAGCTAAAGAAAGAGTTACGGTTCAGCCTGAATCTTTAACTTTAGGAACAATCACTTTCCAGAATTATTTTAGAATGTATAAGAAACTCTCAGGTATGACCGGCACAGCCTTAACCTCAGCAGAAGAGTTTGCCAAGGTTTACAAGTTAGAAGCAATCAGCATTCCCACTAACCGTCCTTTGGCTAGAAAAGATCTTAGCGACAAGGTTTTAAAGTCAGAAAATGGAAAGTATAAAGCCTTAGTTAAAGAAATTAAAGAAAGGAATGAAAAAGGCCAGCCAGTACTAGTTGGTACCAGATCAGTTCAAAAAAACGAGTATTTAGGAGAATTATTAAGCAGGGAAGGCGTTCCCCATCAAATCCTTAATGCCAAGCATCACGAGCAAGAAGGTCAAATTATTGCCCAAGCTGGCCAGGTTGGAGCTGTAACCATTGCCACTAATATGGCAGGTCGGGGCGTGGATATTATCTTGGGAGGCAATCCTCCGGATCCAGCTCAAGCAGAAAAAGTAAAAGAGCTAGGCGGCTTGCATATTATTGGCACCGAACGTCATGACGCTAGAAGAATAGATGACCAATTAAGAGGCCGAGGCGGCCGACAGGGAGACCCGGGATCCTCCCAATTTTTTCTTTCTCTGGAAGATGATTTGATGAGAGTTTTCGGCGGGGACTCAATTAAAAAAATGATGGAGGTCTTAAAAATTCCTGAAGACGAACCGATTGAAGCTTCAATGGTTTCCAAGGCTATCGAAGAAGCCCAATCTAAAATCGAAGGCTTTAATCTTGATATGAGATCTCATGTCTTGGAATACGACGACGTTATTAACAAACACCGGGAAACAATTTATAGGAAAAGGAAAGAAATTCTTGAAAGGACAAAGGAAAAAATATCTTCGTATGCTTTGGAATTGCTTGAGAAAAACAACTTTAGTAAAGAAGACTATCAAAAAAAGCAGCAGGGGGTTGGTCCGGATAATTTTTGGCAAATTGAAAAGTTCATCTTTTTAAAAGTCATTGATAATCTCTGGATAGATCATTTGGAAAATCTTCAAACCTTACAAGACGCAGTTAGATTAAGAGCTTACGGCCAGAAAGATCCTCTAGTTGAATTTAAAAACGAAGCCCATAAAATGTTTCAGTCTTTGCTAACGGTGTTTGAGGCTGAAGCTGCTAAAGTTCTTAACGACGTTAAACCGTCTCTGCAGACAAGAGCTCCAGCTATTTCACCCAGTATTCCTGGAGAAAAAAAAGTAAACCGGAATGACCCTTGCCCATGCGGCGCAAAAAAATCAGACGGTTCTCCTGTGAAATATAAGCATTGTCATGGAAAATAAAGCGGAAAATACAAAAAGTGCGGGCGGAATGGTGGTCAATCCAAACGGGAAAATCGCATTGGTCTTGCCCATTGGCCGCAAGAAAGGCTGGTTTTTCCCAAAGGGAACAGTCAAACCAAAAGAAACGATCTTGAACGCGGCCGTTAGGGAAATCAAAGAAGAAACTGGTATTGATGATTTAAAACTAGTTAAGAAACTTGGCCAATATCAAAGACATCCTATCGGGCAAAACGGTAAAGATGACAAGTCTAAGAGAAAAATAATTACAATGTTTTTGTTTTCATCACAAAAAAAACATTTGATCCCTCGGGATAAAAAGGAAATTTCAGTTGCAAGATGGATTAAAAAAGAGAAAGTTAGTCAATTATTATTTCACTCTAAAGACAAAGAATTTTTTCTGAGGATTTCGAAAGAAATATAAAAATGTCATGGCAAGTAAAAATGTTAAAATAGTTGTTTTTGCTCCTGAATCCTGCGCCGATAAGGTCCGTCAAGCAATAGCAGCAACTGGCGGTGGCAAAATCAATAAATATTCTTCGTGCAGTTTTTCTACTAAAGGCATTGGCAGGTTTAGACCGGAAAAAGATGCTCATCCTGCCGTAGGAAAAATTGGACGCTTAGAAAGCGTCAAAGAAGAACGCATCGAAATAAGATGCAGTCGCAAGTTTTTGAAAAAAGTAGTTCTGGCGATTAAAAAATCCCATATTTACGAAGAAGTTGCCATAGACATATACGCGCTAGAGGATTAGACTTTTGCTATAGCGGGCAGGATGCCCGATATATCGTATCCGCTATAGCAGGCGGAATACCTGATATATCGTAATCGCTATAGCAACTGGTATATCAAACTTTTAGTTTGCTATAATGATGTAATCGGTATGTCAGAATATAATTCTGTCATAATAAAAGATGAATAAGCTTGGAAATCCTAAAAAACTGAAAACCATTTTCTTGTTAATCCTAGCAGGAGTGATTATTCTTACTATAAATTATACTAGCTTAGGATCAAAAACTAAGGATCTTTTTTTAACTGCCTCTGCTCCGTTACAAACTCTTTTCTGGCAACAAGGCCAAGGCTTGAGCCACTTCATTGATAAATTAAAAGGCATTAGCTTTCTTGAGGGAGAAAACTCTTATTTAAAGCTGGAGAATCAAAGATTGAAAGCAGAGCTAGCCAATCTCTTAGAATTAAAAAATGAGAATCAGGAACTGAGAAAAGCTCTGGATATTGGTTTAGAAAAAGAGTTTGAGGTGACAACGGCCAATGTTATCAGTAAAGACCCTTTTCAAGATGTCATCGTTATTGATAAAGGATCAAATGATGGCATTTCTGTTAATTTTCCTGTCATTAGTCCACAAAAAAATTTAATTGGCAGAGTCGAAGAATCTTTTGCCAGCTTCTCTAGAGTTATTTTAACTTCTAATAAAAGAAGTTCTATCAGCGCCAAGATAAGCGATCAAGAAGAAACTATTGGCGTTGTTAACGGAGAAAGCAATTTAAAATTGGTTTTTGACTTAGTCCTTCAGGATAACAAAATTGAGAAGGGAAGTTTGGTTCTGACCACTTCTCTCGGCAATATCTTTCCTAAGGGTTTATTGATTGGAGAAATCAAAAGCATTAATTATTCAGACGTTAAACCTTTTCAAACCGCCCAAATAGATTCTGGCCTTGATTTAAACAAACTGAACTCTGTTTTTATTATCACCAACCTTAGATGAAAAAGATTTTTATTTCAATTGGTATTATTTATCTCTTAATTATTTTCCAAACTAGCTTTCTGGCCCATTTCAGGTCTTACTATTATCTACCCAGCCTAGCGATCATTTTTGTTGTCTTTCTCAATCTTTTCGAAAAACAAGAAGAAAAAAATGGCTTGATAATAGCTGGAGCTTGCGGTTTTTTTCTAGACATCTTTTCTGGAAAACCTCTTGGTTTTTATACTGTAATTCTTTTAATTGCTTCTTTAGTTATTAAAGTTATTGTCAAAAAATATCTTTATCTGAAACCCTCTAAATGACCAATTTTAAAAAATATGCCGTCAGGAGGAATAAGCAAGAACTTGAACCTCAAGAAGTGTTTTTAGATAGCCTAGCTCAAAAAAGACAGGAAAAAGCCAATATGAAAGAATTAAAATTTGAGGTACCCCCGTCAAAAAACGCCCTTAATGGCTTGCTAATATTCTCCTTGTTTATTCTTTTGGTTTTACTCGGAAAAACGCTTCAACTTAATATTATTAAGGGAAAAGATTTAGCTGCTTTAGCTGAAAAAAATGCTTCCAGAACTACTCCAATCAGAGCTAATCGAGGCATAATCTATGATCAATTTTATAAAAAACTGGTTAGTAATCTGCCAAGTTTTGATTTGGTTTTAGACAAAAGGGATCTTTTAAAAGACGAAGTCCAAAGAGCTAGAGAA
>JAHIOR010000084.1 GCA_018895125.1 Patescibacteria group bacterium
AAAATAACTTTTTTATCCTGTTTTTTTAGTTTTTTAATCAGCTGACAGGCTTTTTCGAAAGAAATAATTTTTGCCATCTAATTAAGCATAATCTTTACCCGTAAAAAGCTCTCTGATGATGTCTTCAATGGCTGGATCTTCCATGTTCAAAACCGCCGCCGGTCGTAATGGTTATTTTCTAAAATTTTTTTCTTCTAATTTTGACTGGCGTAGAATGGAACGGAATGTTCCGTACGGTATTTCTTTACCGTGAAGGGGAACAATGACGACAAGGTTATTTTTTCTAAACTTAGCGTGGCTGCCTTTTTGCGACACGAAAAAGAATCCTTTTTCTTGAAGGATTCTGACAACGCGCTTGGTTTCAATCGGCCTAGGCATGAGAAAGTGTCAACGAAACGACATCCGGCTGTTCAATGATGGTGGGTTTTGCCGCCTTGGAATCCTGAAAATATAATTCCAGCGCTTCGCGGAGATTTTCCAACGCTTCTTTTTTGGTCGCGCCGTAACTTGACACATCCACATTTAAGCACTGGGAAACATAGTGCTTCCTCTCTCTCCAAACAACTGATTTTAGATCAATTTTGCGCATATAAGAACCGTCGCTTCGCGAGAACTTGATTTCGTCAGAAACAAGCTTGCTTATTCTCGCTGGCACTCGAATTTGAAAGATTAATCCTGATTCTATTCTAACAGAGATAAAGCAAGAGTCAAGACATCCTTTGCGGTTAGGAGTAATCTTTGCCAGTGAATAATTCCCTGATCACGTCTTCAATGGCCGGGTCTTCGATTGATAAATCAGCCACTGGCAATTCTTGCAAAGCGCGGGCAGTCAAACTGGCAACTTGTTCTCTTTTTACCATTAACACCAATTTCGGGTAATTGAATTCCTTGACCGGAAAAACCTTGGCCACCACCTTAGGATCCACTTCTTTGTTTAAGATCAGGGAAACTAATTTGTGGTCTGCATATTTTTGAATAATTTCTGAAAGCTGGCCGTCAAAAACCAAGGTTCCCTTGTCAATAATTATGACTCTCTGACAAAGCTCTTCAACATCCCCCATGTAATGGGAGGTGAGAATGACGGTGGCATTGTATCTTTTATTATATTCCCTGACAAAGTCCCTGATTTTTTTCTGCATGATCACGTCCAAACCAATAGTCGGCTCGTCCAGAAACAAAACTTTGGGAGAATGGAGCAAAGAAGCAATCAGTTCGCATTTCATTCTTTGGCCTAAAGAAAGCTTTCTGACCTGAACTTTTAAAATATCCTCTACTTCCAGTAATTGAACCATCTCGTCCAGGATCTTTTTGTATTGCTTGTCCGGCACCTCATAAATCTCTTTATTCAAGTTAAAGGTTTCAATGGCCGGCAAATCCCACCAAAGCTGGTTTTTCTGCCCCATAACAAGAGATATTTGTTTTAAAAACTGGGTTTTCCTGTCCCAGGGATTAAATCCCAGGACTGAAACTTCTCCGGAAGTGGGATATAAAAGCCCGGAAAGGCATTTTAAGGTTGTAGTTTTGCCGGCGCCATTGGGCCCGATAAAACCAACCAATTCCCCTTCTTCAATCTCAAAAGAAACATTGTCAACTGCTTTAACATCGTAATATTTTCTCTTTACCAGCGACTTTAAAGAACCTAAAAGCCCTGGTTCTTTCTGATGAACCTTGTAAAACTTCTTCAGGTTTTTTAATTCGATTACCGCCATATTAGTATTATACTCTATGAACTGGCAGATTTATAATATCTTAAGCCAAAATTCCAAAACAAATTACTTAGAAGCAAAAAAACAAGACTGATCAAAAAAGAGAAAATTATGAATTTTGGTTCGATTGTTTTTAATAAAAAACGACTGGGAATGGTAACCAAAACTCCCAAAGGGATAAAATAGGTAAATAATATTTTCAATTGGTTCGGGAAAATATCAATTGGATATTTAACAACAGCAAAAACAGAAATAAAAACTTCGTGTATCTCCCGGATCCTGCCAAACCAAAAGGAAAAAGTAACACTCATCAGCCAAAGACTGTAAGACAAAATAACGCTAATCAGTATTAAAAAGCAATATAAAATAACGCTTAGTAAAGGAACTGTTATTCCCATTTTTCCTAAAGAAAGAATCACCAAAACAATGCCGAAAATAAAAGTAGCCGCCTCGCCAAAATCAATATGATTTCTGAAGGAAACCATAAACTGGCTGCTGACTGGCCTTGTTAAAAATAAGTCTAATTCGCCGGTATTAATATAATTATTGACCTGGCCAAGATTATGAATGAATAAGCCAAAGAAAATCCCCCAAACAATATTATAGGTGCCAAGAAGTAAAAACAGCTCTTCTTTGCTCCAACCGGCAATCTCTTTAACTTGGGAGTATATAAAAGTAACCATAAAAACATTAATTAATAGAGAAAGGGTTGTCGGCAAAGCCCTAAAGAAAAAATCAAAGCGATATTCCATTAACCGCATTAAAGAATGCTTAAAGAAAATTGAATACAGTTTTGAATGCTTTTTTAAATTAGTTACCAAAGCTTTCATATTGTTTTATGCCAAAATGC
>JAHIOR010000085.1 GCA_018895125.1 Patescibacteria group bacterium
CAGAGAGTGAAAAGCAATGGTCCATAAGGCAAGAAAAATTTACCATAACCAATCGGGGCTAAGAAATTTTCAATGTGCCAAAGCTTGTGCCCGCCGACTAAAATAATCAAAAGAGTGAGGCTGAAAGCAACTAAATCCGCAAAGTCAATTTTAGCCAAAGGCCTGATGCCCAAATAAATAAAACAAGACACAAAAGCATAATATGCCAGAGTGTAAAACAATTGGTTTCCTCCGAATATGGGGCCAAGCAGATTGGTCAGAAATTCGCCGCCCATGATCAGGTAAATCAAAAGCGTGCCAAAAGAACCAATAGCCATGGAGATCAAGGCGACTTTTTTCCCCCATTCACCCAAATGAAATTGGGCAAAACCAGGCAGGCGCATTAAGTCTGGTGTTTTTAAAGTTACTTCAGCAAACATTAAGTGTATCAGCAGAACAAGGGCGCCGAGAATCAGGAAATAGCCGGAAGTTACCCAAATTCCGGCTTGGCTGGCGACATAGGGCAGCGTAAAAAATCCGGTGCCGATAATAACGCTAGTTAGGGTGGCGACTGCCACTAATAATTTTTTGGCGTCAGACATGCTTTAATTATATTCTAAAATATGTTTTATATCAAAAATACGCGCTACATTTGGCATTTCGGGCAAAAAAACGTTCCCCTGCCCCCAAGACTGATTCTTTCAATAATGGTTTTGCATTTTTGGCATTTCTCGCCGTTTTTCTGATAAATCCGAAAATACTGTTGGTAAGAGCCGAAACTAGAGTCGGGCTTAACGTATAGCTGGTCAGCGGCTGAAGCGCCGTTGTATTTAATTCCTTCTTTTAAGACTAATAAGATTGCTTTTCGCAGTCTTTTAATTTCTCCGGCTGTTAATCTTCTGGCTAGTTTTTGGGGATTAATTTTGGCTTCAAAGAGCGCTTCATTGGCATAAATATTGCCGATCCCGGCTATTTTTTCCTGGTCAAGCAAAACAATTTTAATCGGCCTGGAGGTGTTTCCAAAAGCTTTTTGCAAATACTCAATAGAAAAATCCTTACTAAGGGGCTCGGGTCCGAATCTTGCCAGCTCCAGATCAAGCTGATTTTGGTTCAAGATTTTAATCCAGCCGAATTTTCTCATTTCATTAAAAAACAGCTTGCCGCTGTTCAAGGAAATTATGACTCTGGTTGATTTTACCGGAATCTTCGTTTTTCTTTCCCAGATCAGCTGGCCGGACAGTTTTAAGTGGATAATCAGCGTTTTTTTATTCGACAGCTTGATGATTAAGTTCTTGGCCCGCCTTTCGACTGACAGGATTTTTTCTCCGATTACTTCTTTAGGATTATCTGGAAATTGTTTTTTTGAAAGAATTTCAATATTAACAATTCTCTTTCCAGAGATTGCTTTATTCAAATATCTTTTAATCGTTTCAACCTCTGGCAATTCTGGCATTTTAATTTTTAACAGTTTTTAAAAATTCTTCTAAAGCCTTCTGATAAAGCTCTTTGTGGCCGGGAAAGATTTCCTTTTTATCTAAATCTTCTGGCTTTAAAAACTCCATTCTTTGTCCCTCAAGGCATTTTATTTCCTGGGATTCGTCATACCTTGTCCAAAAAATATGTCTAGTCACTTTTTTGCCAATTGGCAGTGTATAGCTTTCTTCTGTCAAAAAACTAAAGGATTTGGCCTCATAGCCGATTATCTTTCTCAATTCTTTAAAGGCGGCTTGTTCAGGAGTTTGCCCTATTTTAATTTTGCCTCCTGGCAAACACCAATGTCCGGGAAAAATAATATCGTTCTTATTATCTCTGAGTTGCATTAAAATTGAACCATCTTTTCTGATTAAAGCAATGCCAACTGATTTTATTCCTTCTTCTTTAGCAAAGCCCAATTGCAAGATAAACAAAAGACTTAAAGCGCAAAAGACAAAAGCTATGGGCCAATTCAGGCCAAAAAGGCCAAGGCCAAAGATTAAGATTAAGATAGCCACAAATGATCCGGAATGGATTGCGATCTCCCGGCTTAAGAAATATTCCAATCTTTTTGTTTGAACTGCGGTTTGGTAGCTTAATTGATCAAAAGGAATCCAAACAAAAATAGAAACTAATTGATAGGTCAGGTCAATTAAAAACAGAGAAAAAGGAGTGATTAAAAAGATGCGAGACAGCCAGTTTAAAATATTAAGCGGCACGCTTACTTTTAGGATCTTGCTGCCAAATCTGTCAGCTAAGCGTCCAATAATAATCAATAAGAGAAAAGAGCCGAAAAGACTAATTGAAGTAATGCTACCAAGGAATTTATATGAACCAATTAGTAAAAAGACATAGATTGGCCAGATAATTCCCTGAAACCCACTAAACAGGCCGGCGCCGAAAAACCCTAAAAATAATCTCGGCATTTGTTTTATCGGCAGATTCTCCCCAAGCGTTTTAGAAGAAATTTCCGGGAATTTAAATTCGTATTTATCAAAGAAAAGCGGTATTCCTGAAAGCATGATAAAAACAAGACTAGTCAGATAAAGACTATTAAAGCCAAAGCTTTGAATGATAAAACCGCCTAAGATCGGTCCGGCAATGGCGCCGATTTTGTCTGTAAAATTGATTTTAGCGGCATCTTTGCCGAAAGAAAGAGTATGGTCAGTGCCAACAACGCTTAAATGAAACGGTATCCAGCAGAAAGGCACGGCCAGCCCCCAGAAAATGACGGCCGGAATAAAAAAGAGGGGTTCTTTGCCGGCTAAAATTAAAAAGATTAAAAAGACGGATCTAAACAGGGCCCCGACAAAAGATATTTTATCAGAACCAAATCTGGCTACCAACTTTGCCGTTGGCAAGGTGCAAATAATAATTACCAAATCTAAAAGTAAATAAAATCCAAGGATCCAAAAAAAGCTATTGGTTATCTTGAAAATATAAAGAGGAATAAAAATTCCTACCATAGAAAAACCAAACCAGAGCAAAAAATTGCTCAGAAGAATACCGTTTATCCCTGAAAAAGAAAACTTTTTTACCATAGCGCGTAGCGATATATCGAATTTTCAGTTCGTTATAATAATTTATTTTAGCACAACTTTCCGAAAAGTGCCTGCTAAGAACAAATTTGTTCTTAATTCGAGCCCTAGCGAGACTCGCGCAGCGAGGTTCTCGCGAAGAGAGGTTCTTAAATTTTGAATCTCGATTGGCGCGATTTTACAAATTTTAATTTCCTGGCAGTTTACGTCAGCCAGAAGACTAGTAGGGCGATAAGAGAAAGAACTATTTCTAAAAAAACATTAGCTTTTGCTTTTTGGTAATAGTGGAGCAAGAACTTGGCGTTGAGGGGAAAAGATTCTTGGCGGTCTTTGAATTTTTTAATCGGGTAAAGCCAATTGATTTGCGATTCTTTAGAGACTTCTTGAAAACCGAGTTTACAAAGCCAGAAGCCCAATTCGTCCAAAAACAAATGAATAAAAAAAACAACGAGAACCAGAATTTTTGTTGCGAGCGAAAGATTGGCGCCGAATAACAAAATAAAACCCAGCCAGATTAAAAAAACTCCCCAAGGCGTATGGGTAAAAAGGTCGTGATGCGATTTTTTCAGGCGGTGGGCAACAATTAGATCAAAATCTAAAACAACGCTGGCAACCAAAATCAGCATAATTTCCGGCAAGGAAATCTTAAAACCCAAGGTTTCGACAGACTTTATTAAAATATATGAAGCGGCAATATGTCCTGGCGGCAACATAACTAATTTTTCTTTACTGTGTGTTCCCTATCAAAATAGATAGTGACGGGCAAATGATATTTTTTTGATAATCTTTCTATTTTTTCTTTTTTTTATTCCAACAAAGTCAATAAAGCCATAATGCCAATTCCCA
>JAHIOR010000007.1 GCA_018895125.1 Patescibacteria group bacterium
CTGAATTCCCAGCATCTTAATAGCGATTTACTAAAAAGCTTTTTAGCCCATGAATTTATCCACCTGATTACTTTTAATCAAAAAGAAAGAATCAACGGGGTTCAGGAAGAAGTTTGGCTTAATGAGGCCAGAGCTGAATATGCTCCAACTTTTCTTGGTTATGACAGCAAGGGAGCAGACAATAATCTCAATAGGAGAATCAGAGACTTTTTAAGAGAGCCATCAGTTTCTTTTATAGACTGGGAGAATAAAAGAGAGAATTATGGGGTGCTTAATCTTTTTACCCAGTATTTAGTTGATCATTATGGGATAAGAATTCTGACAGATTCTTTGCATTCATCTAAAAAGGGTGTTGATAGCATTAATTACGCTCTTTTAAAAAATGGTTTTTCAAAGACTTTTGACGATATTTTTAAAGATTGGACGATTGCTGTTTTAGTTAATGATTGTTCGTTAGGCGAGAAATATTGTTACCTGAATTCAGCTCTTAAAAACTTTAAACTCATTCCTTCTATTAATCTTTTACCGCTGACAGGAAAAAGCCGTTTAGAATTAACTCAAACAACCAAAAAGTGGGTTGGTAATTGGTATAAGTTTATTGGAGGATGGGGGACTCTTAAAGTTGAGTTTATCGGCAATGCTAGCATTAACTTTTTGATACCATACGTAACTCAGGATTTGGCAGGAAACCAGACATTAGGTTTCTTTAGGTTAGATGATTATCAGAAAGGAGAAGTTTATATTCCTGATTTTGGTAAAAACATCATTTCCTTGGTAATTATTCCTTCGGCCCAGGATAAAACCGTTAAAAATATTACCGTTTCTTATCCTTTTTTCTGGCAGGCATCCACCGAAGAACTAATCGGAGGGTCTATACCAAATGAAACTTCTGGTCTACAAAATATTCAGGAGATTTTAGATAAGATAGCTTTACTTGAAAGACAATTAGCTTCCCTTAAAGCTGAGCTTCAAGTGCTTTTAACAACAGAAAAAGATATTGGAAGTTCAGTTTCTTGCCAGAATTTTTCCCAAGATCTTTATTACGGCACAAGCAATTCATCAGCAGTCAGTTGTTTACAGCAGTTTTTAAAGTCAAAAGGAGAGACTATTTATCCCGAAGGGCTGGTTACCGGGAACTATCTTTCTTTAACGGTTTTAGCTGTTAAAAGATATCAGGCTTCAAAGGGTATAATCCAGACAGGCTATTTTGGTCCTTTGACTAGGGCGGCTGCCAACAAAGAGCTTTAGGGTTGACAAAATAGGCTTAATCTGCTATATTCAAAGCAGTGAGTGAGTAAAAAGTCCAATTCGGCACAACACGTCTCTTAAGCGACGTGTTTTGCTTATATGAGATGTTTTTCAAACATAAATATTAAAACTTATTGGATAATAGTGGATATTAAAAGATAATAGTAAATAGATAATAGTGAACAGATAATAGTAAATATTAAATTAAAATTAAAACCCAAAATAACTTCCTACCATTGCTATAGCATCAATAAGGAGTTATTATTTAATCATGGGAATAAAAACATGGGGATAAAGAAGTACAAATATTATTTCAAGAAACCCAGGAGCGAAATAGTAAAAGATATTCTCTACTGGCTGTTAACGGCCGGAGCTGTTTATATTGCCGCCAGCAACCCGTCTTTTGTGAGAAATATTCTCAAAGCCCGTAAAAAATGGAAAAACTATCCCCGTAAGAAAATTTACGACACTTTTTATAGATTAAAAAATCAAGGATTGATAGAGATTTTTAATGACGGTTCCCAAATACATATCAATCTAACAGATGAGGGGAAAAGAAAAGCCGGCTATTTTCAAATTAATGACTTGAAAATTAAAAAACCGAAGAATTGGGACAAAAAGTGGAGAATAGTGATTTTCGATATAGCTGAACTTAAAAAACTGCATCGGGAGTCTTTCCGGGGAAAAATAAAAGAGCTTGGTTTTCGTCAATTACAAAAAAGCGTTTGGGTTTATCCGTTTGATTGCAGGGCGGAAATAGAATTATTGCGGGAATTCTTTGGTTTAAGCAAAAAGGATTTAAGAATAATCGTTGCTCAGAATATAGAGGGAGATGAAGAATTAAAAGAAAATTTTAAGGTTTAAGACGAGGCAAACAAAACAACTCCTTACCACTGCTATCGCAGTGATAGGGGGTTGTAATGGGAATATTGGGAATAGGGGAAATAAGGAAAAGAAGAAGATAAAGAGAATAGAAAAACGAGACAAGCAAGAGAAGTAAGAAAAATAGAGGGAATAGGGGAAGTGGAAAGAGGATGTTTTAAATACTTTTTTTATTGATATAATGAAATTGGGTCGGGGGCAGCACTCACTCATTACATTGAATTGGAGTTAACTCTCCCGGCTCAATTTATTAGATATTGACTTAACAGCGCTTTTTGTATATTCTATATATAGAAAGTCATATGAATTTATAGTTTTGTATATATGAAATATACTATAATCTCAATTAAAAACAGCGAATTATTGGAAAATCTCATAATTAAGTACGGGCAGATTGTTACGGCGCAGCATATTTTTTCTGAAGCGAGCGCTTTTACAAATCATAGCAAGCAGGATGCCCGATATATCGCTTCGCGTTATAAGCAAACTCAGTATCTCATCGCCATTCTCGTCAAACAGGGTTGGCTAGTCCGTATTAAAAAAGGCCTTTATGCTATTTCGGATTTAAGCAGCCGGGGCTTTTTGTCGTTGTCTTCTTATGTCGTTGCCAATTTATTGGTCAAAGATTCGTACGTGTCTTTTGAGTCAGCGCTTCATCATCACGGCATGCTTGACCAGCTCACCAATAAAATAATCTCTGTCTCTCTGAAGATGCATAAAACGGCACAGCTCCAAAATATTGAGTATAGCTTTGTAAAAACAAAAGCTGATTATTATTTTGGCTGGCATGAAGCAAACATAGACAATAAAACCGCTCGAATTGCCACGGCCGAAAAAGCGCTCATCGACATAATCAATTTTCATAAAAGCATATATGCCATTGACCTTGTGATTGAAAAATTACGCGAGCATAAAAACAATTTGGATATTGCCCGGTTAAACGAATATATCGGCAAATTATCCATGACCACAATCAAAATTTTTGGTTTTATTTTTGATCTTCTCGCTATTGATTCATCTCAATTGCTAAAACTCGCAAAACAAACCAGCGGAGCGCACCGGATGACGGCGAAAGCTCGGACTTTCAATGCCAAGTGGAGGCTCTATTATGATGTCTATTTCGATAAGTACAAATTATGATTACCCGTCAGCAGCTCGAAATCATCAATCGCCGGACCCTTAAATACCCGCTTCACATTGCCGAGAAAGACTATTTTCTTGCCCTCGTACTCAAGCTCATTGCCGAATCTTCGCTCAGGGACACCCTTGTCTTTAAAGGCGGCACGGCTCTCTATCATTGTTATTTAGATTACTATCGCTTTTCAGAAGATTTAGATTTTTCCGCTAATCAGAAGCCATTAACGCTCGAGACGGTGCGAGCTATTTTTGCTTCAATTGATTATTTGAGCATTAAAAAGGAGTATCTCTCTGGCGCTACCGTAAAGATAGAAAAACTGCAATATATCGGACCCTTGATTCAGCCCAACTCGCTGAAAGTAGAGATAGATTTTTTACAAAATGTGCTTCTTTCTCCGCAAACCATGCCGTATAAAAATGTGTGGAGCATAGACTGTATGGTACGAGTCATGGATATTAAGGAAATTGCGGCAGAGAAAATCCGGGCCATGAGTGACCGTGCCCGGTACCGTGACTTTTATGATCTATTTTTGGTGTTGGAAAAATATTCATTGGATCTCGCGGAAATTATTGGTTACATTAAACAAAAAGAAATCAGAAAACCGATTACAAAAATGAGTATTCAAAATAATTGGATGGTTATTGGCACGCAGAAAGAAACGAAGATGATGCAGATATATTACTCCCGCATTATTGACGATGGGCAGATCAAGGCGATGATTGATAGTTTGCCGTTTACTAAGATTGGTTGACGGGATTAATCTTTTCTTAGAATTCATATATAATAAAAATGGGTCGGGGGCAGCACTCACTCATTACATTGAATTGGAGTTAACTCTTCCGGCCCATTCAAGAAAATGATTTCAAAGCTAGAAAAACTTCTCCCTGAGCTAAAAAAGAATGTTTTATTAAAAGACTATAGTACTTTCCGGATCGGTGGTCCGGCTGATTTTTTTTATGAGGCTAAAACAGAAAAAGACTTTGTAACAGCTATTAAACTTTGCCGCCGGCTAAAGATTCCTTTTTTTATTCTGGGAAAAGGATCAAACATTCTTTTTGACGATAAGGGTTTCAGAGGATTGGTAGTTAAGAATGCTGTTTCTGAAGTTAAGATTTTAAAAAGATTTAAGAAAACATTTAAAAAACAAATATCAGGCGATGCTTACTATTTACCGGCTCACTCTAAGAAATATCTGCAGTTTAATGACCTTGATTATCAGCAAGAGCCTTTTGATACTGAAGTTGAAGTTTCAGCCGGTACTCCAGTCCAATATTTAATTCAACAGGCTTTAGGAAAAGGATTGACGGGTTTGCAGTGGTTTGCCGGCATTCCCGGTTCTATTGGCGGGGCCGTGGTTTACAATATCCACGGCGGCAAAAAGCTTTTTGGAGATTATATAAAAGACATTACTGTTATTGATAAAAATAATAAGATTAGGAAAATAAAACACAAAGACTTGGGTTTTGCTTATGACTTTAGCAATATTCAGAAAGAAAACTATATTGTTTTAAAAGCTACAATTTTACTTTCTTCAGGAGACATAGGAAAAGCTAATTATGTTTATAGAGAATGGCTGAAGCGGAAACTAAAAGTTCAGCCTCAGATAAACTGTGCAGGTTCTGTTTTTCAGAATTTCCCTTTGGCTTTGGCAAAAAAAGTTGGTGCGCCAACTCCATCAGCCGGTTGGTTTATTGACCAATGTAATTTAAAAGGAAAAACAATCGGTGGAGTTCAAATTTCTAAGAAACATGCTAACTTTATTATTAATTTGGGAAACGGAACTTCGACAGATGTTAAAAAATTAATAAAAATAATAAAAGAAAAAGTAAAGAAAAAATTCGGTTTAAAATTAAAAGAAGAAATCTTAATTTTGCCTTCAAAAATTTAATTTTTTTTAATTTCCTCTTAAAATCTTGGCTAAAGCGGCCAGGATTTTTCTTTTTTAGTTTTCCACACTTGACATTAAGTTTCGAAATGAAATAATAAAATAATCTAAAATTTCGACAGAAATTTTGTATAAAATTTCTAAGAAATTTCAAGATCTTTTAAAAAACAAATAGTGAGCAAAGCTCAATATATTGGATTCACATCCAATAGAGTGTCGGCTATTTGTAAAAATTTTCCGGGACTTTCCGGACAAAAAAATGGCAAAAAAGAAAGCAAAAAAGAAAAAGAAATAGTTTTCTGACAATCCCGCAAAAAACATTGCGGGATTGTTCTCATAAAATGATTTTCAAATGATTACTCAAAGATTCCAAAACATTTTAAAATGATCACACAAAGGTTTCATTATATTTTCGACGCTTGGGGCATATCCCCTAAAAATCTAAATAATAAAAGATTGGTAGATTCTTTACTCAAGGGCGTTTCTAAGATTTGCAAAATGAGAATTATCGGCGGTCCCTTGGTAGTTCAAGGCATGGATTACAATCCCGGGATTTCCGGATTTTGCATTATTGATTTTTCCCATATTTCAATTCACACTTTTTCTAACCCTGGTGAAGTTTGTGTTGACATTTTTTCCTGTAAACCATTTGATCCCAAAGAAGTAAAAGGGTACCTTTCAAAGAAGCTAGGAGTTAGCCAAAAAAACCTTATGTTTTTCCAGATTGATTATCCGGTCAGAAACCCTCAAAGTCTTCCAGCTAGAACTGTTGCTAAACCCATCAAATTCAAACGGTTAGCAACCATGGCCTCGAAGTAGAAGATTAAAAAGTAATCATAAAAAGAAAATGGTTTCAAAGACCCCTAATCCTTACTTGAAGGAAAAAGTTCAAGCTATTGAGGTCGGAAAGAAAACAATTTCCGAGCTTTTAGACGCAATGTCGCAAACCGGTTTTCAGGGCAGAAAGTTGGGAGATTTGGTGAAAACCTGGGAGACAATGATTAAGGATAAAAATTTAACGATCTTGATGGGGTATGCCGCTTCTTTAAGCACCACTGGTCAATGGAAGATTATTAACTGGCTGATTAAAAACCGTTATATTGATATTCTAGTTGGCACTGGCGCCAATCTTTCCGAAGACATTGTTGAGGCCATGGGAAATTCTTATTGGAAGGGCAGTCATCTGGTTGATGATGTTGAGTTGCTGAGTACAGACATTAATCGTTATTACGACGTTTTCGGCAAGGAAACAGATTACATGGACATGACAGAGATGATTGCCGACTTCTACGTCAAGAATTTGAAACCCGATTATCCTTATTCTTCCAGAGAAATCTTTTCTCTCTTTGGCAAATGGCTTTGGAAAAAAGGAATTAAGAGCATTGTGGCGACGGCTTCTCAATATGGCGTGCCGGTTTTCTGCCCGGCCATTGTTGACAGCCCCTACGGCGACGCCGGCCTGATCGCCAAGTCCAAGGGCTTCAATCTGATCATTGACAACATGAAAGATTATATTGAGTTTATGAGTTTGGCGGAAAAAATTAAAGAATCCGGCGTCATCTATATCGGCGGCGGCGTGCCCAAGGATTTCATTCAATTACTGGCCGTGACCGCCGATCTTCTTTATCCAAACAGGACCATCCCTGGAAGAAAATTCGAGGTTCTCAAGGTTGAAAGAAAAAAGGGCAAAGATCATGTGGTTGAAACTTATTATCCCCACAAATACGCTTTGCAAATTACAACCGACGCTCCCCAATGGGGCGGCTTGAGTGGCTGCACTTTTGAAGAAGCGACCAGCTGGGGCAAGGAAAAAGTGGGAGCTCCCAAGGTCCAGTGTTTTTGCGATGCCACCATTGCTCTGCCGTTAGTTTCTCACGCTCTTTTTGAGAATGTGAAAACCAAGAGAAAAGGAACTGATTTTTCTTCTGTTTTTAAATCGTAAGAAAGGTATAAAATGAAATTACCTCTTTATCCGGCTTCCGAGGCCAATAATTTTGGAGGGCTGGATTTTCAAAACTACGCAAAGGCCAAAGTGGCGATTTTCCCCGTGCCTTATGATTCCACTACTTATTACAAGCCCGGCACCAAAGAAGGGCCCAGGGCTATTATTGACGCTTCGCGCCACATGGAAGTTTATGATATCGAATCGGGCCAATCAATTAAAGATACAGATGTTTTCACTTTAGAAGAGCTGGAACCGTCAAAAAACTCGCCCAAAGAAACTCTTTTGAGGATCGAAAAAGTTATTGCCCAAATTTTGGCTGATAAAAAGATTCCTTTTATGCTTGGCGGCGAGCATTCTATTACTGCGGGCGCGATTTGGGCCTTTGTAAAAGCGCAAAAGGATTTTTCTGTTCTACAGATTGACGCTCATTCTGATTTGAGAGACGTTTTTGAGGGCACGAAGTTTCATCACGCTTCGGTAATGCGCCGGGTCAGGGAAAAAGTAGCTTCAGTGGTTCAGGTGGGGATCAGAAGCATGTGTCAGGAAGAAGCGGAATATATTGAGAAGAAAAAAATAAAAAACATTTTTTTCGCCCCAAAATTACCCGTGGAAGAAATTCTTTTTTCTCTGAAGAAAAATGTTTATTTGACTTTTGATATAGACGCTTTAGACCCGTCAATAATGCCGGCCACGGGTACGCCTGAACCCGGCGGCCTGGGTTGGTATGAAACACTGGAGTTTTTAGATGCAGTGGCAAAAACGAAAAACATTATCGGCGCGGACTTGGTTGAGCTTTCGCCCATTCCGGGTTTGATTTTTCCCGATTTTCTTGCCGCCAAATTAGCATATAAAATAACAAATCATATAATTTAAAACAATATGTTTATTCAAGCTAAATCCCTTCCCCAAATTTTAACTTTTGGAGAAACAAAATATTATATTTTTTCCTTAGTCTTTACGGGATTGGCGGTTTTTACGCCCTGGTTAGCGCATCAATTTAATCTGGCCGGACAGATTTTTTTGCCGATGCATATTTTTGTGTTGGCCGCCGGGTTTTTATTCGGTTGGAGAACGGGATTAATAGTGGGAGTTTTAAGTTCTTTGTCGAGTTATTTTCTGACGCAAATGCCGGCGATGGCATTATTGCCCCAAGTTATTTTAGAGTTGGCGGTTTACGGAATTGCGATCGGTCTTTTAAGAGAGAAAAATTTTAATATCTGGGTTTCATTGTTTTTCGCCATGGTGTTAGGAAGATTGGCGAGAGTTTTATTCATATCGTTTTTTGTTCCGGGGATGGATGTTTTGCAGTTCATCAGCATAAGTTTGCCCGGCATGATTCTGCAGATAGCGCTGATTCCTTTAATTATCCGTTTGGTTCGAGAATTCATTCCGCAAAAAGATAATGCATAAAAAATTTGAGAGATTCGCACAAGGCAAATTCGCTTTAGAAATAAGGCAAGAGGGGAGAATTATTTTCCGGTCAAAAAAACAAGGGGTGGAAGGATTACTTTGGTTCGTTAAAAAGTACGGCCGGCGACATCGGGATTTGGTAATTTTTGATAAAATCATTGGTAAGGCGGCGGCCTTGCTTTTCGCGTATTTGGGAGCAAAAGAAGTTTATGGAGTGATCGGAAGCGAATCAGCAGTCAGAGTTTTGCGCAAATTCAGAGTTAAATTTTATTTCAAGAAGACAGTCAAAGGTATTTTGAATAAGCGTAAAACTGGTCCTTGTCCAATGGAAGCGCTTTCGAGAACGAAAACCCCGGAAGAACTGTATAATTTATTGAAGAAATAGGACTATCTTTATCTCTTTATTATTCAAGGCCACTAGGCCTTGCTTTTTTTGAGTTTTGTGTTATTATAATCCTATCGACAAAACCCCCATAAGTTAAGAAAGGAGTTCGTCATGAACACGTCGGTTAGGAAAGCGAGGAAGATTGATAGGAAAGCCTGCATCAATCTTCTCCAACAGCTGTATTCACATCTTTCTCCGGAAGACTTGGAAGAGAAGTTCTTCTGGGGAGAGGAGCAGGCTTATGTTCTTTGGGCCGACCACAAGCCCGTCGGCGTCATTGTCTGGGAAGAGTATGATTATCTTCCGGACAACAGTTGCCTACTGGAGCTGTCAGCGATTGTCATCGATAAAGACAATCGCTTGCGAGGCTTCGGCAGGGATCTATACTGGGCCTCTCTCAGCCTGGTCAGGGAGAAAATGGATGTTTGCGGCATCCATGTCCTGGCCACACGAGATTCGGTGGGGTTTTATGAGAGGGTTATGCCCACGCGAAGCGCCCGGACGCCGGTGCTATTGATAAGGGGGATATCTTATATTTCGCTTTTGTGTGCGGTTTAAGACAAAAGAGCTGTGGAGAAGAACCCGCAGCTCTTTTAATTTTGACCAGAAAGGGTTATAATGTCTTAATAACCATAAAGGTCGTATCATTTTAATTAATTTATCTAACAACAAAATAGCGAACTGAAAGTTCGATATATCGAATCTTCGATTCGCTATAAAATAATATGATTCAAGACTGGTATTGGGCCACTTATAAGGCCATGCAGGACCTTTGGGTCGGCTTTTTGTACTTTATTCCTAACCTTGTTGGCGCCGTTATTGTTTTTGTGGTTGGCTGGTTTATTGCTTCCTGGGCGGGTATTGCCATCACCAAAGTTCTTAATTGGTTAAAGCTAAATCAAGCTTTTTCCAAAGCCAAATGGGATGAAGCCTTAGAAAAGGCCGGCATTAAAGCAGACGTGGCTGGTTTTATCGGCCAGATTTGCCGCTGGATTCTAGTAATCACTTTCTTATCGGCCTCAGTCGAAGTTCTTGGTTTGGTGGCTTTCGCCGGCTTGTTAGCCGAGGTTGTGGCTTGGCTGCCTAACGTCATTGTAGTTGTCTTAATAATGGTGGTGGCCGTGATTGTAGCTGACATTCTGGAGAAAATAGTCGTGGCTTCTTTAGTAAAGGCAAAGATAAAACAGACTCATTTAGCTTCATTAATAGTTAAGTGGTCTATTTATATCTTTTCTTTGTTCGCCATCTTAATGCAGCTGAATATTGCTTCTTTCCTGATTCAAACTCTTTTCACCGGCTTAGTGGCTATTCTCGTCATTGGCGGAGGATTAGCCTTGGGATTGGGAGCAAAAGACGTGACTAAAAATCTTCTCGAGGATTTAGTCAGGAAGCTGAAAGACTAGCTTAAAATTAGAACAAAAGACCGCTTTTCTTGGGACTTGACAAGAGTTTTCAAGTTGGTTAGAATGATTTTATGACGAGCAGGGTGCTCGACATATCGTTACACGTTATCAACCTTTAATGAAAGTTATGAATTCATCTAAAACCATCCTAAGAAGAAGCGTCTGATTCCTGGGATTTTTTAGTGCCAGAACGGACCGCTTCAGCAGCGGTTTTTTGTTTCAGATGATTAATGATGATTTAAAGATAGGACAGATTAGGTAGGACCTTTGACAATCTAATCTAGCAATACCCCTTTAGAATATATCGGGCGGGACGCCTGTTATGGAACTAAGGGGGGTAAGAAATATTGTGGTTACCAAGAGTTGATGGTGGATGCCTTGGAAGATTGAGGCGAAGAAGGACGTGGCGTGACTGCGATAAGCCTCGGGGAGGTGTCAAGCAACCTGTGAACCGGGGATGTCCGAATGGGGAAACCTAATTCTGCTTTAAAACAGAATTGCCTGATTCTTTATGGATCAGGAGCGCACCCAGGGAAGCAAAACATTCTAGTACCTGGAGGAAAATAGAACAATAGTTATTCCCTTAGTAGCGGCGAGTGAAAAGGGAGATAGCCCAGAGCCTAGTTCTGCTTTTAGCAGGACTAAGCAGTTAAAAGATATTGATGCCCCGTAGTTTCTTCTGAAACTTGCAAAAGCTTTTAGAGGAAACGACTGGAAGGAGTAAAAAAATTAGTTGTTAGCCGAAATTTTCTGGAACGCAATACCAAAGAAGGTAATAGTCCTGTAGGCGAAAA
>JAHIOR010000008.1 GCA_018895125.1 Patescibacteria group bacterium
CTGAATTCAAAGACGGAAAAGTAACCATTACTGGTCCCAAAGGCGAGCTCAGCTTTAGTTTTCCCAAAGAAGTTAAGATTGAGATTAAAGACGGCCAAGTTTTTGTTTCTTTAGAAAAACAAGAGGGCGGTCGGAGATTAACTTCGGGTCAAAATAAAAAGATTAAGTCTTTTTGGGGTTTGACCAGGAGTCGGATTGCTAATATGATTCAGGGAATGGTTAAGGGCTATGAAAAATCACTTGAATTTGAAGGGCTGGGATATAGAGCTAATGTTGAAGCTAATGGTGATTTAGTTCTATTTCTTGGTTACAGCCATGATTTAAAGATAACAAAAGTACCGGGAATTGATATTTCGATTTTAAAGAATGTTATTAAGGTCAGCGGCATTGATAAAGAACTAGTTGGCCAGACTGCTTCAACAATTAAGAAATTAAGAGTTCCTGATGCTTACAAGGGCAAAGGAATAAGATATCAGGGCGAGGTGATTAAGAAAAAGCCCGGCAAGAAAGCTGGTACTGTTGCTTAAACAAGACAAGATGAATCCCAAAGAAAAAAAACAAAAAAGGCAAAGACGTCATTCAAGAATCCGAGCTAAAATCAAGGGGACTTTAGATATGCCCCGACTTTCAGTTTTTAAGTCCAGCCAGCATACTTATGCTCAATTAGTGGATGATATTAATGGTAAGATTCTGGGTTCTGGCTCTAGTCTTGAGCTGAAAAAAGCCCGTCGGCTGCCAGCACGGGCGACTAAAACTCAAGCAGCCAGTGAAGTTGGCAAATTAATTGCTGACAAAGCCGGCAAGAAAAAGATTAAAAAGGTTGTTTTTGACCGTTCTGGGTTTAAATATCATGGTCGGGTCAAGGCGTTGGCAGAAGCTGCCAGAAAGGCCGGTCTTCATTTTTAATTTATTAGATGAATATGGCTTTTACAAAAAGTTTTGGCGGGGCGCAGCGGGGATCAAAATTTGGAGGAGGAAGAAGAGCTTTTGTTAAACCGGTATCTGAATATGATTCCAAGCTTTTAGATTTAGCCAGAGTAACCAGGGTGACGGCTGGCGGCAAGCACATGAGATTCAGATCAGTAGTGGTTGTTGGTAATATGAAAGGTAAGGTTGGAGTGGGCGTTTCTAAGGGGTTAGACGTTCAGCAGTCGGTTCAAAAAGCAACCAAGCTAGCTAAAAAAAACCTGATTGAGGTACTGATTGTTAACGATACTATTCCTCATGAAGTTCATGCCAAATATGGTCCGGCCAGAATTATGTTAAAGCCCCAGCGTCAAGGCAGGGGATTGGTAGCCGGAGGCACTGTCAGAACAATTTGTTTATTAGCTGGAATTAAAAATATTTCTTCAAAGCAACTGGGCCGAACAAATAATAAACTTAATAATGCTCAGGCAACCATAGCGGCTTTGAAAAAATTGAAACTTAAAGTTATTAAAAATGCAGTTACACCAAGTCAAACAAACTCATAAGAGAAATACTGCCAAAAGAAGGGGCCGGGGCGGCAAAAAAGGCACTTATTCTGGCCGGGGTATTAAGGGGCAAAAATCCAGAGCTGGCATGCACTTAAAGCCAATTATCAGGGAGATTATGAAAAGATATCCCAAACTTAAGGGCCATCGGTCTTCAGTTCTTCCCAGAATAAGGTTTGAGTTGAATTTGGGTCAGATCGAAAAGGCTTATATTCAGGGCGAAACAGTTAATCGTCAGACTTTAGCTAAAAAGGGATTGATTTCTTTGCCTAAGAAGAAAACTTTTGAATTAAAGCTTCTGGGGACTGGCTATTTAACCAAGCCTTTGGTTTTTGAAGGTTGTACTTACACGGCCTCGGCTTTAGCTAAAATTAAAAAGTCCAAGTCAACTATTAAATGACAGCCTTTGCCTGTCTTAGCTAATGTAAATAGACTATCTAAAAAATGTGGTATAAAAAGTTTTTACAAATTTTTAAAGTATCAGAATTAAGAAACAAGATTTTGTTTATTTTGGGGATTTTTGTCATTTTCAGGATTATGGCCAATATTCCAATTCCCGGGATTGAAACTGATAAGCTTCGCCAATTCCTTGAGGGTAACCAGTTTTTTGGACTATTAAATATTTTTTCAGGAGGTGCTTTAGATAACCTCTCAATTGTTATGCTTGGAGTTGGTCCTTATATCACCGGCACCATTATTTTACAGCTGCTGACAATGATTTTTCCAGCCCTAGAAAAACTTTACAAAGAAGAAGGGGAAAGAGGCAGACAAAAGTTTAATCAATACGGCCGCATCTTAACTGTGCCCCTAGCTTTCTTACAAGGCTATTCAATGCTGATTGTTTTTAAAAGGCAGGATATTATTGGCGAGCTGTCACCGTTATTAATGCTTACTTCGTTGTTAATAATGGCTACTGCCAGCATGTTGCTGGTCTGGCTTGGGGAATTGATTTCTGAAAAGAAAATGGGCAACGGCATTTCTTTGCTGATTTTTGCCGGTATTATTGCTGACTTTCCAAACAGTATCAGGCAAATGGTTTTAGTTTATGACCCCACCAAGCTGCTTTCTTACATTCTTTTCTTTATTTCTTCGATTGCCATTATTGCCGGCGTAGTTTTAATTACTGAAGCTAGGAGAAATATTCCGGTTTCTTACGCTAAAAGAGTCAGGGGCAACAAGCTATATGGGGGAGTATCAACCTATTTGCCGATTAATGTTAATCCGGCCGGAGTTATTCCGATTATCTTTGCCATTTCTTTCCTTTTATTTCCAACCATGATCGCTAACTTTTTTGTCGGTTCACCGGGCAATGTTGGCAAGTTCTTTATTGGAGTTTCCAGTTTTTTCCAGGATCCCTGGATTCATGGCATCCTTTACTTTTTATTGGTTTTTGTCTTTACATTTTTTTACACCATGGTTACCTTTGATCCCAAGTCAATTTCCGAGAACTTGCAGAAAATGGGTGGCTTTATTCCTGGTATCAGGCCAGGGAGCTCGACAGCTGAATTTTTATCTTTGGTTTTAAACAAGATTCTAGTGGTTGGCGCCTTATCCCTGGGGTTAATTGCTGTCATGCCTTCAATTGTTCAAGGATTAACCGGGGTGCAATCTTTTCAATTCTTAGTTGGCGGCACTTCGCTTTTAATCGTTGTTAGCGTGGTTTTGGAAACTATTCGTGCCATCAATGCTCAGTTGGAAATGAGGGAGTACGATACTTTTTAAACACTATTTTAAAATGTCTTTAAAAAACAGCAAAAGAGTTGTTATTATCATAGGTGCTCCGGGTTCCGGCAAAGGAACTCAGGCTGAGCTTTTAGCTGAAAGGTTAAATCTTTTCTATTTCGAAACGAGCAAAATTATCGAATCTAATATAATGAATATTGTTGGTAATCCAATAGTAACTATCGGTAACCAAAAATATTCTCTTAAAGACGAAAAAATTAA
>JAHIOR010000009.1 GCA_018895125.1 Patescibacteria group bacterium
ATCGGCAATGGGATCGTAATAAAGAATTGCCCAGCCAATACCTCTCATTAAAGCAGTGGCTTTGAAATCTTTTTGCCAGTTTTCAATCGAGCCAAAGTCAGCGATTATTTTCTTTGCCAGTTCAGAATTTTCATTCAACGGCTTAGGGTCTTTAGCTAGAGCTTCGAAATAGTATTCGTGGAGTCTCATGCCGTTGAATTCCCAGCCTAGTCGCCTTTTAAAGCCGGCATAATCCTGGGTTTCAGATTGCTTTAAAGCTTCTAAAAACTTGTTGGTATTATCTACATATCCTTTATAAAGGGCAAAGTGAGTATTCAGAGCTTGGTCTGAAAAACCCGGCAAGCCCAACAATGAATCATAGTTTTTTACCTGATACATATTTTTATTAGTTAAGTTAATTAATCGTAAAAATTTGATTATAGCGTTATTTTATCATTATTACTCCCATTATTGTCATTAAACCAGCGGCAATTTTTGTAGGCAGATTGTCTCTTTCCTTTAAAAAGATTACCGCTAACAGTATGGTTAGGATAATTCCTGATTGCATGATTGGAGAAATTTGGGAAGCTAGAGCCCCTTTTTCTATGGCTGTATAAAAAGCTATTGCCGAAACTACCCAAGTCAAAGCTAGAAGGAATATATTGCTCGCTGTTTTTGGCTTTAAAAAACTGTTGAATTTCTTTACTGACCTCGGATAGAAAAACAACAACAATATCCCCGGCAGTAAAAATCCTATCGCTGTATAGGAAACCGCTTCAGAAAACCTCAATAAATAAGTATCGTTCACGGTTGCTAAACCGCCGCAGACAGCTGCCGCTAAAGCATAGAGATTGCCGCGGTTAACTGAAAAATTCTTTAATTTGGTAACCAAAAAAATAGAAATAATAATGAACAGAGTTCCGATTAGTCTTTGGATCGTCAGTATCTCTTTAAGGAAAACCGCCGAAGAAATTATGGCTACTACGGTTCCGAAACTAAAAATAATTACGGCTTGAGAGGCCTCGATTAATTTCAGAGCTTTGAATGAAAACAATGTGTTGATAGCGTATAAGATTCCTACTAAAGCAAAGTTTAAAGGATATTCTTTAATTGGAGGCATTTCAAATCCTTTCCAAATCGCAAACGATAGCGCCAGCAAAGCGCCCGATAGCTGAGTAATAATAGAGTAAGAAATCGGATCTCCGTCTTTTATCAAAATTCTCCGCAAAATATTGATGAAAGAAGCGGTAAAAATCGCTACGATTGCGTAAATAAACCAAGTCATATACAAATCAATAATAATCCATTATATTTGGATTTTAAATTCTTGCCAAGCAAAAGTTATTTCTTTTTATGGCGGAGTTGCTCCTCAAGGCTTATCCAATCATGATACCGGTGTTCAATGCCTTCTTTGGATTTCAAAATTATTTCGTGCCTTTTTTGCAGATCAAGGGAAATTTCTCTTTTGTTTTTTTGCAAGTAATCGTAAATTGCCTCGTCCAAGGCATCGGCCGCCAAAACCGAACAGTGAATTTTAATGAGCGGCAAGCCGCCTAAGCTTTTGACAATTTTGGCGCGGTTAATTTTCAAAGCCTTATCCAGGGTTTTGCCTTTGGCCAGCTCGGTAATGGCCGAGCTCGTGGCCAAGGCCGCGACGCAACCAAAGGTTTCAAATTTGATATCTTTGATTATCTCTTTGCCTGACTTATTTTTACCAACTTTGATATAGAGCCACATCACGTCTCCGCACCGAAGATTACCAACTTTACCGACACCGTCGGCATTCTTGATTTTCCCCATGTTTTTAGGATGAAGAAAATGTCGCATTACTTTAGAAGAGTACGGAACAGCCATTAAATTTTAAACGGGGACACGGCCCTTAAGTTTTTGATAACTTTAGGTAAAACTTTTAAAACATAGTTGATATCCTTTGCCGTTGTCCATCTGCCCAGAGTCAACCGCAAAGAACCGTGGGCCTGTTCGGGCTTTAAGCCAATAGCTAAAAGCACGTGGCTGGGCTCTAATTTTTCCGAAGAACAAGCAGATCCTGTTGAAGCCGCTATTCCAAGAACATCTAGGGAAAGAATAATTGATTCTCCCTCTACGAAGTCAAAAGAAAAATTAGCATTATTAGCAAGCCTTAATTTTTGATGGCCGTTGAGCCGTGAATGAGGGATTGCAGAAATAATACCCTTGATAAGCTTATCTTTCAGTGAAGTAAGGCGTAAATTTTCTGTTGCCATTTGTTTGGCATAAATTGTCGCAGCCTTGGAAAAACCGACTATGGCAGGAATATTAACGGTTGAAGGCCTTAAACCAGACTCGTGACTGCCTCCGTGCAAAATTGGTTCAATTTTTATTCCGGGACGGATATAGAGCAAGGCAGCTCCTTTAGGACCATAGATTTTATGCGAACTGGCCGTCAGTAAATCAATATTCATTTTATTGACATTAATGGGAATCTTGCCGAAACTTTGGCTGGCATCGGTATGGAATAAAACTCCTTTATCGCGACAAATCTTGCCTATTTTAGAAATTGGTTCAATGGTGCCGATTTCATTATTAGCATGCATAATTGAAACCAAAGTTGTTTGTTTTGTTATTGCTTTAGCAACGTCATTTGGATTAACTAGACCAAATTTATCAACTTTTAAACGGGTAACAATAAAACCAGCATGCTTCTCAAGAAAATCAGCGCTTTGCATAATACAAGGATGCTCAATGCTGGAAATAATAATATGGCGGCCACGGTCTTTATAGCGGGCAGAATGCCCGGTATATCGATTTGCGCTATTGGCAAGAGCCACGCCCTTAATGGCTAAATTATTACTTTCACTGGCAGACCCTGTAAAAATAATTCCTAAGGGTTTAACGCCAATAATTTTTGCAATTTCTTTCCGGCTTTGTTCTAAAACACTTTTTGCTTCACGACCCAGATTATGCAAAGACATGGTATTGCCAAACTGGATAGAAAAATAGGGGAGCATTGCCCTTAAAGCCCGTTGATCAACCGGGGTGGTAGCGGCATAATCTAAATAGACTGTTTTTTTAGCTTTCGACATGTTTTTTAAAGATTAAATCAGCTAAAGTAGTCTTTCCAAAAGAAGATTCAAAAGACAGTTGCATTTCTTTCCAAAAGGTTTTAGCCGTACATTGACCAGACATTGGACAGCTTGTTTGGCATTTGGTTAAAAATGCTTCTTTTTCAAGCGCCATGATAATATCACCGGCCTTAATCTTTGTTGAAGGTTTGGCTAAAGAATAACCACCACTGCTGCCTTTATGGGAGACTAAAAAACCATCGGTTCTGAGTTCTTGAAAAATCTTTTCCAAGTATTTTCTTGGAATCTTTTCCTTGGCGCTGATCTCTCTTACCGAGCAAGGTTTTTTCTCTCGGGCAAGACAAATAATCGCCCTTAAACCATAATATGTTTTTGTTGATAGCTTCACGACTATATTTTGATTAATTAATAGTATTATAGTTAATCAGACCTTATTGGTCTGAT
Source organism: Patescibacteria group bacterium (assembly GCA_018895125.1). Taxonomy (GTDB): domain Bacteria; phylum Patescibacteriota; class Minisyncoccia; order Minisyncoccales; family GWA2-46-15; genus GWA2-46-15. The sequence goes on from JAHIOR010000009.1 coordinate 3,486, forward strand.
TTAAACAGTTTAATTAATAATTAAAATCATGTCAAGAGCTTGATTTTATCACTGCCATAGCTTAGAATAAAACATCGCCCGAGTAGCTCAGGTAGCAGAGCACATTCTTGGTAAGAATGAGGTCCGCAGTGCAAATCTGCGCTCGGGCTCAGAAAAAATGAAATTTTTTGCCGTAAAGCAGCAAAAAATATTCTTTGTCATAAGGAAAATTTATAAAGACAAATAAAATATTATTAACATGGCAGTTAAAAAACCTCACCTCAAAATCCAGTGTTCAAAGTGTAAACGGATAAATTACTTTACTAAAAAGTCAAAAGCCGTTGCTGAAAAAAAACTGGAAATGAAAAAGCATTGTAAATGGTGTAAAGTTCACACCCTTCACAAAGAAGCAAAGCGCTAGATCCCATTGTCTCAATGCTAATTGATGACATTAAAATCACAGTTAAAGCTGGTAAAGGCGGGGATGGCGCCGTGGCTTTTAATAAGAACCGAATGTCCTTGGGGCCAACCGGAGCAGATGGGGGCAAGGGCGGCAGCATCTACCTTGAAGGAATTTCTAATTTAAGCAGTCTTAATCAATTCCGCTACAAAAAAATAGTTACAGCTGAAGACGGTAAAAACGGCAAGGGTCAGTTTAACGACGGCCGAGATGCTGATGACTTAATCCTCAGAGTGCCAGTCGGAACCGTTGTATATAATCTAACCACCAACGAAGGACAAGAAATTATCAGCCTTGGCCAACGCCTTTTAATAGCTAAAGGGGGACAGGGAGGCAAGGGCAACTTTAAATTCAGATCTTCAACCAATACTACCCCAAAACAATTTCAGGAAGGCGCAATAGGCCAAGAGTTTGAATTAAGACTTGAATTAAAGCTGATTGCTGACGTTGGCCTGATTGGTTTGCCTAATGTTGGTAAATCAAGCTTGCTCAACGAGCTCACCAATGCTAAAAGCAAAGTGGCTAACTATCCTTTTACCACTCTTGATCCAAATTTAGGAACATATTATGAATTAATTTTAGCCGACATCCCCGGCCTAATCGAAGGAGCTTCAACTGGCAAGGGATTGGGTATTAAATTTTTACGTCATGTTGAGCGGACCAAAACGCTTTTTCATTTGATCTCGGCTGAATCCACAGACCTGCTTAAAGATTATCAAACAATTAGAGATGAGCTGGCTGCCTACAATCCCAAGTTATTATCAAAGACTGAATATGTTTTTTTAGCTAAAGCTGATTTACTAAAACCCGAAGAAGCTGGCGAAAAGTTAAAGCAATTAAAAAAGGCCAATAAGCAAGTAATGGCTATCTCGATTATTGACGAAGAAAGTCTTGGTTTGGTCAAAAAAATCCTGAACCAACTCATAGAAGAAAAACATTGAAAAATTGTTCTTTTCTGGCACAACATTAAGAAATCATCTTCTTGTGTTAAAACCTTGAAAATCATTCTATAATAGTGGCACAACATTGAAAAACCTATATTTTGTGGCATAATTATTAGAGAAGGGTCTGTAGTTCAATGGCAGAATGGTGGTCTCCAAAACCACTGATCCTGGTTCAAGTCCAGGCAGACCCGCGTAGGTTAAACTAAAATAAAACTAATTTTTAAATATGGAACAAGTATTTTTACAAAATCAATGGCTTCTGCTCTTTATTGCGCTCTGGACTTTGCCATGGAAAGGCTGGGCCTTGTGGCGGGCGGCCCGACTTGGCCAGAAAAAATGGTTTATTGTTCTTTTGGCCGTGAACACTTTAGGCGTTCTAGAAATCCTCTATATTTACTTTTTCAGTCGCAAAAAAGCAGCTGAAACAGCAAAGATAGAATAGGTAATTTTTTGATAGAGTAAATAAATATGAAGGAAAATAAGCTTACTATTCAAATCAAAAAACCGATTCAAGAAGTATTCGCTTTTCCGCTTAATCCAGCCAATACTCCGCTTTGGATAGATTCTTTTGTTAAAGAGGAAACCAACGAGTGGCCGGTTAGAGTAGGAACTATTTATAGAAATCAAAATAGAAGCGGTAAATGGTTAGAAT
>JAHIOR010000010.1 GCA_018895125.1 Patescibacteria group bacterium
CATCAATGTAAAAAGTAACCTCAACTTGAGGAACGCCTCTGGGTGATGGAGGAATGCCGTCAAGAATAAATCGCCCCAAAGACTTATTGTCATAAGCCATGGGTCTTTCTCCTTGTAAAACATGAATCTCAACTGAGGTTTGGTTGTCAGCTGCAGTTGAGAAAACTTGGGTTTTTGAAGTTGGGATGGTCATGTTTTTGGCAATCAAAACAGTATTGACCTGGCCAAAGGTTTCAATTCCTAAAGATAAAGGCGTAACGTCCAGGAGTAAAACGTCTTTAACTTCTCCTTGCAAAATGCCAGCCTGAATGGCAGCGCCAATAGCCACCACCTCGTCTGGATTAATGGTCTTATTAGCTTCTTTGCCGAAAAAGTTTTTAACTGCCTCTTGCATTGCCGGCATTCTAGTCTGGCCGCCAACCAAAATTATTTCTTCAATATCTTTTGGTTCTAATCCAGCTTCTTTCATGGTTTGTTTGATAAGATCGATTGATCTATCAATGTATTCCCTGACCAGATTTTCCAGCTCAGAACGGGTTAATTTGTAATAGAGATGTTGGGGACCGGATTGACCAGAGGTGATAAACGGCAAGTTAATCTCAGTTTCTTGACTTGAAGACAACTCAATCTTTGCTTTTTCAGCTGCTTCTTTTAGTCTTTGAATAGCTAGAGAATCTTTACTAAGGTCAATACCCTGGTCTTTCTGAAAGTTTTTTACCAACCAATCAATTATCTTTTGATCAAAATCATCTCCGCCCAAATGAGTATCTCCACCCGTAGCTTTAACTTCAACTATGTCTGAAGTAACATTAAGAATGGAAATATCAAAGGTGCCGCCCCCAAAGTCATAAACAACAATCTGCTGATCATTCTTTTTGGTCAGGCCATAAGCTAGAGCTGCAGCCGTTGGTTCATTAATAACTCTTTTGACATCAAAGCCGGCTATTTCACCAGCTACTTTAGTTGCTTTTCTTTGGGAGTCGTCAAAGTAGGCCGGGCAAGTAATGATTGCTTCAGTAATTTTTTCTCCCAATTTAGTTTCAGCATCTTGTTTCAGCTTTTGTAAAATCATGGCTGAGATTTCCGGAGTCTTAAACCATTTCTCCCCCATTTTAACTTCAACGCCGCCGTCTGAAGATTCTTTGATTTCATAGGGCAGAAGCTTTTTATCTCTTTGAACTTCAGGGTCGGTGAATTTTCTGCCAATCAGTCTTTTGATCGAATAAATAGTGTTTTTATGATTAGTGATAGCTTGTCTTTTAGCAATAATACCCACTAGTCTTTCTCCTGTTTTAGTCAAAGAAACAACCGAGGGAGTAATCCTAGCTCCTTCTTTGCTTTCAATAATTTTAGGTTCGCCACCTTCAATAATGGCCATAACCGAATAAGTTGTTCCCAGATCAATGCCTAATATCTTTGCCATAGTTTTTATTATCTTTTGTTAATAGCGAATTAAAGATTCGGTATATCAAACTTTTAGTTTGTTATTGATTATTTGTTTTTAGAGACCTTAACTTTAGCTGGTCTCAAAAGGCTTTGACTGACTAAATATCCTTTTTGAATTTCTTCGACAATAATTCCTGTTTCTTTGTCTGATTCTATTTCTTCAACAACTTCGTGAAATCGGGGATCAAACTGCTTACCAATGGTTTCTAAAGGCTCGATACCTTGATTTTTTAAAAGGCTTTCTAGCTGAACTTTTATCTGCAATAGTCCTTGAACATATTGATCTTTCTTCAGATCTTCAGGCAAGTTTTTTTCTGCCAGATAAAGATTGTCAAGAAAGGGCAGAATTTTTAAAATCATGCCTTGGTTGGCCAAATCAATTATTTTTTCAAATCTTTCCATTTCCTCTTTCTTGTAATTTAAGAAATCTGCCCTTGATCTTTGCCAGCCAGCCAGATATTCGTCCCTTTGCTTTTGGCAATCTTTAAGCTCCTCTGCTGGCGGCGGAAATGTTTCTTCTTTTTTAATTTCTTTGTTTAGCTCAGAAGTCATTGGAAAATATATTGATTATTGAGTTAATAATGTCTATATTCCGGTCATATTCCATTCTTTTTGGTCCGAAAATCGCCATCACTCCCCTTTCTTTGTCCGGCAAGAGTAGGTTGCCGGCAATGGCAGAGAAGCCTTCGGCTTCTCGGCTCGGATTCTCTTTGCCGATGAAAATCTTGATTTCGCCGGAAAAATCCATTTCCGGAATGATATCCTTCTCCCATGAGTCAATCATTTTGGCAAAGCTTTCAAAGACTCGGCTGTCTTCAAATTCCGGCTCTCTGATTATCTGGCTCCAGCCTTCTTTGAAAAATAGGTTTTCTTCGGGCAAATAACTTAAAACCAGAGAAGAAGTCAGTTCAGATATTATTCTGGTTAGTTCTTGGGTGGCTTTGGGGCGATCTTCTTTTGCGCCTGTAAATTGCTTGATTCTCTCCGTAGATTTTTTGTGGCCAATCCTTTGTTCTTTGCGCATCAGAAGGTTGTTCACGAAAAATCGGTAGGCCTTGTCAGTCGGAATTCTGCCTGCAGAAACGAACGGTTGGGATAAATAGCCGGCTTTTTCCAGTTTTTCCATTTCAATCCTTAACATTGCTGGCTTAATGCCAAAGGCGTGTTTCTTTGCCAAAGCAGCCGATGCCACTGGTTCGGCAGTTTTGACGTATTCTTCAATCAGTTTTTCCAAAATGCTTTTCTGCCTTTCAGTAATTTCCATATCAACTATTGTAACAAACCCAGATTAGCAGTCAAGGGCTTAGATTGCTAGTCCATCATTCTATTGGTAGTAAGTTTTGCTGAATCTTAAATCAATATATTCAAGGCTTTGCCTTTTTTCTGCCGGCAACTGCTTTTCTAGTATCAGTTCCAGTTCGATCAATTGCCAGTTCACATCCCCCTCCAGATAAAAATATATTTGCCAACTCTCAGTGGTTTTAACATTAAGCCTAGCTTCGCTTTCAAAGAGAATAAATTCTTCGGTCTTAATTTCGGTTTTAGCTTCAATTGTTTCTTTAATATTTAAAATTTGAGAAAGGGTTTCTTCTTCAATTACCTTGTTGGTTACGGAGATTTCTCCTCGAGGTTGCATTGAAGTGATTATTAAATCTGCTTTGGCTTGGTTATCAGATTGTTCAAAGGCAATCCCATTTTTATCTATGAAAAAGTAATTTTCTGATCCAGACCATCGCGCCAGTCTTTGTCTTTCCATGATTTCGATTGATAAAGAGTTAGGAAACAGTTTTTTTATCTTCAGGTCGTCGATAAGAGGATAATTTTCTAGGATTTTAGCTTTAATTAATTTTGGGTTAGTTAAAAAAATACTTTGGCTTTCAAAAAAGAGGAGTTTTGTTTTTGTTTCCGGGTAAGTCAATTGTTCAATTTCACTAATACTTATTCTTTTATTTCCAGAAACCAAGATCATTTTAATCTGAAAAAGCGGTGCAAAAATAACTAGCCAAGAAAAAAAACTTAGTATTAACACAATTAAGAATACGGCTTGAAACAATTTGTTTCTGAAAATAGATTTTTTCTTTTTGACTCGATATCTTTTTTTTGATCTTTTCATAATCTTTTAAAGCCGGCGTTTTAATTTTCTGACTTTTTCAAAGGCGTAAGTTAACCAATATTTATTTGAAACTATTAAGTCTTGAGTTTTGATATATTCATCAGCTTGACCGCCAAAGCCCATTTTAAATAAAGTCGGTCCAGCCCAGGGGTGACGAGGCTGTTTTTTGGGATCCACAAAACCCCAGAAATCATAAAGATAGCAGTTTCGTTTCTTAGCCTCCTTAACTATTTCCCAAAGCAGCCGGTAAGGTATGGAGAGTTTGGCAAATTTAGGTTCAGAGATAGCGTGATGATAAAAACCCATTCCAGACCAGAAAATGACAAAGGCGCCAGCGGCCACTTCATTTCCATGGCGGGCAAAGAACAGGCAAACTTCATTTTCTCGGTTAAAAGCCTTAAATTCTTTTTCAAGATATTCAAGCGAAAACGGGATAAAATTCTGCCTTTCTGAAACTAGATCATGAAATTCACTAAAAAGCTTGACGTCTTCAAGGCTAGTACTTTTTGAAATAATAATATCTTGGTTTTTTTCTCCCTGTCTGATAAGGTATTTTGTAGTTTTGCGCATTTTAGACCAAAGCTCTGCCTCGGTTGGCTCAAGATTAAGTTTCCAACTGGCCTCAGGATGCATTTGCAATGGAGCATTTCTGAAACCAAGCTCTTTAAAAATTTTAATATTAGCCTCATTTCTTTCTGAAATTGGATTTATTCTGACAAAAGCAGCTTTTTCTTGTAAAGCCAATTCTTTCGATTTTTGAGTTAAGATGTTGAAAATATCAGAAGTATTAATAGAATTTTTCAGTACCGGTCCGTGAGGAATAAGCAAAAATGTTCCTCTTTTGGCTGTTTTTTTCTCAACCAAGGCTACGGCCAACAGTTCTTGGTTTTCAAAAATGCCAAATCTCCAGATTTTTTCATCCATTAGTTTGCTGAATTCGCCCCAATTCCACGACTGCAAAAAAGTCCTTTCCTGGCATTGGTCAAGAAAACTTTCCCAGATTTTTTTGTTTTCAATTTCTCTAATTTCCATATGATTTATGACGAATTTTACAGAGGACGGGCCTCTGTATGCTTGGTTTTAAGGAAATCAATGATTCTCTTGGCGTCCTTTTTCGATATATTAATATGGGTGGGGAGGTTGATGATGTTTTCAGCGATTTTTTCAGCGATTGGGCAATCCCCTGCTCTATAACCCAATTTTTTTTGATTAGTGTCGGGAGGAACAATAGCGGTTTTTCTCCAGCCATCATCAAGGAAAATTTTTTGTTTTCTGGCTTTCTTTAAAATTTTATCAGTATCTTTGTCTTTTAACAAAAGAGAATATCTCATATAAATTCTTCCGGGCAAATCCGGGGGAAGCGAAAAATCGGTATTTTTGAGATTTTCTCGGTAAAAACCAGCGATTTCTTTTTGATGAGCGAGGATCTTGTTGAGTTTATCAAATTGGTTTAATGCCAGAATAGCTAGAGCTTCGGGCATTTTTTTAGTAAAATTAGCCGGCATTTCTCCTTTTTTTTCTTTGTTTTGGACCGCTTTGGAAAGGATTTTCAGCTTTTGTAAGAGTATTAACATCCATTTTCCCAATCCGCAAAAATTGTAAAAAGGGATAACCAGGAAATTGGTCAAAATCGGGTGCAGTAGTTGTTGGAAAATCCAGAAATAAGACGGTTCAGGAAGTTTATCTCGATATTCCCCTATTCTTTTTGCCAATTCTTCGTCATTTGTTATTGCCATGCCGCCAAAAACCGAGGAAATGACCTTATCTCGACCGAAACTGAAAAAAGCAGCCGTGCCAAATGTTCCCAGTTTTTTTTCATTGTAAGTGGCGCCGAGCGAATGAGCGCAATCTTCAATCAAAATTAGGTTGTGTTTTTTACAGATTTCCACGATTTTATTGTCTTCCGAGACATCAGCGGGTTTACCCGCCGACTCGGCCTTCGTAGCCGCTTCGGCGAAGGAGGCAGCTTTAGCGAAGGCGGGTAAACCGAAAGTATGTTGGACCAAAACAACCTTGCTTTTATCAGTAATCTTTTTTTCCAGATCATCTGGATTAATATTTAAAGTTTCCTCTTCGATGTCGACGAAAACAGGTTTTAAGTCAGCGGCTAAAATCGGATTGACTACGGCATTGCAAGTAAATCCTTGGATTAAAACTTCGCTGTCTGGTTCAAAGGTCAGGCATTTTAAAATTGCCAAAAAAGCTGTTCGACCGGAATTGAAAGTAAAAGCATATTTGGCGCCAAGATAATCTTTAAATTTTTGTTCAAACAAGTTTAACGGATTTTCGACGATCGTCGATTTTCTGTTATTGGTCCATTTCCAGGGTTGAAAAATTAGCTTCAAAGCCAAAACAATGTCGTCTTTTTCCGTATTCGGCGAAAGGGAGGTAAAAATTGGTCTATCTTGACAATACTTAGTTTTCATGTTATTCATTGTCTATAATCTATTTCAAAATATTCTATTTGTCAGGAGGACAAAATGAATGCAAGGAAAGACTTAGGTTTCTATTACGCTCTTGCCGGATTAGGTGTTTGTTCATTTTTTTCCGGCATTCATGCTGGCAAAGGGGAAATTATTGCAAGCCTATTGCTCGCGGGCTTTGCAACAGTATGCCTAATCATGACTATCCTTTTTTATTCAAAATGATAGTCCCGACAGTCGCATCCACAAAAGGGTGCGACTTTAATTTAAAACAATCTTTAATAATTCTTTTGGCAATCTTCCCTCTAAAAGAATGACGTTTTCCGGTTGCAAAAATGGTTTTATTTTTTCAAAAATTTCCTGCGGATTTTCCGAAAATATGATACTCTCCGGTTTCATGCCTTCGGCGACAGCCGCTTTTCTGATTTCTTCAAACCAGTCCTTGGTGGTGATAATGCTAAAGTCGCAAATTTGGCCGATTTTCTTGCCGATTTTCTGGTGGACTTCTTTGGCAGCCGGGCCAAGCTCAATCAGGCAAGGCATTATAATTACTTTTTGGCATGATGACCAGAGTTTTAGGTGTTCCAGGGCCGCTAAAACGCCGTCGGGATTGGCAGAATAGGTAGAATCAATTACGTCTAAAGTCCGACTTTTGTCTGCCAAAGTCGGACTTTGAATGAGTCTCATAGCGCCTTGCTGGGGTGTGATTTTTTCGCAGGCTTTGGCGATTTCTGACAAAGACATTCCCAATTCTTTGGCGCAGGCAGCAGCCAACAAGATATTTTCAATGTTTTGCCTGCCGACGAGATTAATTTTAAAGTCGGCATTCTCCCTTGCCTTGTCGCAAACCCTGAAGTAAAGCCAATCTTTTTCTACCTTAATGTTTTCTGTCCATAAATCCGTTTTTTCTTTCGTTGAACAAAATATTTGTTGGTACTTGGTACTTGGTACTTGGTACTTCAATTTTACCGTTTCGTTATCGCCGTTTAAAACTAATATTCCGTTCTGGGGCAGATTTTCGGCAAGCTCTAGTCCTCCCTCGGCTGACACCAAGTTTTCCATTGAGCCGAAAAGCGCCAGATGCTGTTCGTTGATCCCGGTTAAAATGCCGATTTTTGGCATCACAATATTACAGGCAATTCTAATCTCTCCTCTTTTATACGCGCCCATTTCGCAGATAAAAAATTTATGATTATTATTTAATTTTTTAAGAACGGTGTTTGCTACTCCAATCTCCGTATTAACATTTCCTTCCGTTTTTAAAACTTTGTCTTCCCCGTATTTTTTAGAAAGCATCGTGTATAAAAATTCTTTAGTAGAACTTTTGCCGTAAGAACCGGTAATCCCAATAACAATCAAATCTTTAAACTTTTCTCTTTTCTTTCTTGCCTTAAACATTAAATATCTTTTAAAAATGTTGGCCGGAATTTCAATAATTCCAAGAGATAAAAATATAAAAATAGGCATTAAAATTTCGAGTAACAAAATAAAAATTACTATATTCCGCCAAAAATAAAAACACAGAATCGCCAAAAAAATAAATGCGAGAACAGAAAATAAAAACATTTTTTTTGTGAAAGATGGCATTTTCCATTTTTTAGCGAAGATTAAAGCAAAAGAACGGCATCCCAAAATTAAATAAAAAATGGCTGACAAATAAAAAACCAAATTGGCATTGACGGGCAAATTAAAAAATAAAATTAAAATTAAGGCGGGGATGCAAATTTTGGGGAAAAGGACTTCTTTATTCCTTTTGATTTCTTCCAAAAACCTGTCTACGCGGTACGATTTTAATTGCCAAAAATATAAATAAAAAAACACTCTTCGTTGGACATGAAAAATCCAAAAAATAAAAGTTGAAATTGAAACAATAGAAACAATATTAGATTCCATAATTAAAATATTCGCTTAATTTTTCTTATTATTCTGTAAATTTGATACCAAATATTATTAAATATTATATCAATACCCAACGGATATTCTATTTCTTCTCCCCCAAAACCTTTTTTAAAATTAGTCACGCCAGGAAATTTTTTATCATCAATGCCCCAAAAATCAAATATTTTATAGTTCATTTTTTTGGCATAAAGAATAATATTCCAGCGCAGCAGGTCTGCTCCTTTTAATGCCCTGTATTCGTGGTCGGAACCGGAGTGAAGGGAAATAACCCTGTTTCCAAAAAAAACAATAATACTGGCAACAATAACCTTCTCTTGATATTCAGCCAAAAACATTTTTATCTTAAAATCGTCACTTCCTACTTTAAAAATTTTTTTATAATGTTTTTCCAGGTAAGAAGAAAAACCCTGCCTCTTTCTTGTTTTTCCAAGCAAATGATAAAATATATCCGAATAATCATCTAATATTTTGATTTCCACCCCTTTTTTTCTGGCCAATCTTATATTATACCTTGTTTTTTTATTTATATTATTCAATATTTCTTCTTCCGATTTTTCTAAATTTAAAATCAGTGTTTTTTGCGGCTGAACTCTTTTTAAAGCGGTTGTAAAATTGAAAATTTCTGATTTTGGCAGAAAAAAGATTGGCTCTAATCTTAAAAATGTGGCCCTTTCATTTTTGGCAATAATCTCAATATTTTTTAATAAACAATTAAAAGAATCTTTTTTTTCTTCCGAAGAAACATCTTTGTTAAAAACCGGCCCATAAGGAATATAAAAAAAAGAAAAAGGAAGAACTTTTTCTTTTATAACCTGCGCTTCTAAAATTTTTTTATCATTTTTATTTATCTCTATTCGCCAAACTTTGCGAAAAAACTGCTTTTGAAATTCGCCCCATTCAAAAGACTGGAGGAAACTCCCGTTATTTTTAATCAC
>JAHIOR010000001.1 GCA_018895125.1 Patescibacteria group bacterium
TCACCAACCACCGTCATAAGATTGCCATGGCAATGCTATTACGGAATCTTATTGTTATACACGACGACGCAGATCTCCCCAAAGGAGAAATAAGAATTTCTAAGGATAGAGGCACGGCTGGCCATAAGGGACTGGATTCTATTGTCGGCAATATTAAAACCAAAGACTTTACTAGAATCAGGCTTGGAGTCAGGCCCAAAAACTATATTCCCGGCTCCAAATCCTTAAAAAGATTTGTTCTTAAAAAATTCAGCAAGGCAGAAGAAAAAATTGTAAAGGAGGTTCTTATAAAAACCAATCAGGCAATTGAAACAATTCTGAAAAAAGGATTAATGGAAACGATGAACAAATTTAATGCTTAAATGAAAAGCTGTGGCGAATAAACAACCACGGCTCTCCAAGGTCGTCAATCCCAATCCTCTTTGGGTCTGACAACCTTGAACTTTTTCCCGCACTTTTCGCAGGTTTCAACCCTGCCAGTGCGGGCCGCCTCTTCGAGACTACGACCATGATATTTCGCCCCGCAGTGGGGGCAATTCACGGTCGGAGCCGTTTCGAAATGAAGCGTCGCCTCGCGGATCTCTTCCGGCATCAGAATCATCTCCTTTCTGTTTAAGATTTCGTGCTCCGGCCTACTGACAAGCGCAATCACTGAACAACATTTGCTGTTAATGATTCTTCTTTCAGCTAAAGATTCTAAGGAGGGATGAATCTTTAACGACTCGCCAGTAGACCGGAAGATAAAATCGATAGCCATATATTAACATATAAAGTTAAATTTGTCAACACAAATACTAGTTGTCAGATTATCTCCATTCTTTCTAGAAAAGACCGGTTTTTGGTTTGAAAAGAATTTCAAAGATATTTGCCAACAATACCCAAATGATTACCTACTCATAAACAAAAGCCAGCTTACTCTCCTGTCTGATTTGGTCAGAAAACTCTTGGATTTGGGTTATGAAAAAGTCCAGGAAGTAAGTTTCCCTGGAGAGTTTTCCCAAAAAGGCGGCGTTGTTGACATTTTTCCAGTTAACTTCGTTAACTCAAGGCTGGCTTTTAGGCTTGAATTTTTCAACAATGCCATTGAAGAGATTTTTCCTTTGGAAAAACTGGAAGTTTTAGATGAAGTTAAGGTCAGAAAGATCTTAAAAGCCAAATTAAAATCCCAAAAGCTTTTCTCCGGCCTCAAAGAATTAAAAGTGGGAGATTATTTAGTGCATTTGGACCATGGCATTGGCAAATTCATTGGTTTAGAAAAACTATCTCCCGAGGGGCCTGATTATTATGTTTTAGAATATGCTGCTTTAGACAAGCTTTATGTTCCCTTAGGGTTAGAAAGAAAATTATCAAGATACGTTGGCTTTACTAATCCGAAAATATCCAGGCTGGGATCTTCAACCTGGCAAAAAACCAAAAAGAAAATTAAAGAAGAAGTGGAGAAGTTTGCCAAAGAATTGTTGGGAATTTATGCTGAAAGAGAAATTGCTTCAAGACCTCCTTATCTTAAAGACCAAGAAATTGAATCAGCTTTAGCCAGCACCTTTGCTTTTAGAGAAACTCCAGACCAGACAAAAGCTCTTTTGGATATTAGACAAGATTTATTAAAAACAAAGCCAATGGATCGGTTATTGTGCGGGGACGTGGGTTTTGGAAAAACCGAAGTTGCTTTAAGGGCAATGCTAATGGCTGTTTCTTCCGGCTACATGTCAATATTACTATGCCCAACCACAATTTTAGCCAACCAGCACTTTCAAAACTTTAAACAAAGACTGGTCAGCCTGCCTCTTAACCTTGAGATTTTAACCAGGCTGCAAAGTAAAAAAGAACAAAAAAGAATTGTTGATAGATTAATTCTTGGCCAAGTAGATATTCTTGTTGGCACTCACCGCGTCTTGTCCCAAGACGTTTCAAAATACTTATTTAACAAAGGGCACGGGCTTTTGGTGATTGATGACGAACAGCGTTTTGGGGTCAGACAAAAGGAAAAGCTAAAGAAACTAAGGTCATCCTTAGATATTCTATCTTTATCAGCCACGCCCATTCCCAGAACCCTTTATTTGGCCTTTTCTTCCCTTAGGCAGATGAGTCTGATTCAAACCCCGCCTTTGGGACGACTGCCGATTAAAACCATGATTTCACCTTGGTCTGAAAAAAAGATTAAAGAAGCTATTAATAAAGAAATTACCAGAAAGGGCCAAGTTTATTATCTCCATAACCGGGTTACTAATATTGAAAACGTTAAAGTCTTTTTAGAAAAGCTTTGTCCAAAAGCCAAAATTGGCATTGTTCATGGTCGGCTCAACGAAACAAAACTTTTAAAAACCATGACTGATTTCCAGTTGAATAAAATAAATCTGCTGCTGGCCACAACCATTATTGAAAACGGCCTTGATTTTCCTAATGTTAATACCTTGATTGTTGACGACGCCAGCAGATTGGGATTATCGCAAGCTTACCAGATCAGAGGAAGAATCGGCAGGTTTTCTATTCCAGCCTTTGCTTTTTTCTTTCATCCCAAAAAGCTTTCTCCATTAGCTCAAGAAAGACTTGAGGCTTTAAAGCAAGCTCAGGCTTTGGGGTCAGGCTGGCAAATAGCTATCAGAGATTTGGAAATCAGAGGTGCTGGCAATATTTTGGGACGAGAACAATCAGGCTCGATCAATCAAATCGGCTTAAACCTTTATTGCCAGATGTTATCGGAAATAGTCCTGAGAATATCCGATTAAACTGTTCAACAGTAAACTAAGGAATGAGTCATTTGATCAAGGCTCTTATCGAAGGACAAGACAAAAATTCAAGTATTCAAGTTTTCACTATTCAGTAAAAATGTTAGTCTAGGAAATATATGAGACTTATATTGGTAGAAAGCCCGACTAAATCTAAAACCATTAAAAAGTTCTTGGGCAAAGATTATGAAGTGGCTGCCAGCTACGGCCACATCAGGGATCTTCCCCAAGGTAATTTTGGCATTGATGTAAAAAACAATTTCAAGCCAGATTATGTCATTCCTACCAAGGCCAAAAAAACCATTAAAACCCTGAAGGCTTTGGTTAAAAAAGCAGACAGCGTTATTCTGGCCAGCGATGAAGACAGGGAGGGCGAGGCCATTGCCTGGCATTTGACAAAAGCTCTGGGTCTTAAAAAATACCAAAGAATTGCCTTTCATGAAATCACCAAACCGGCAATTGAAAAAGCTTTGGAAAATCCAAGAGAAATCAATATGGACTTGGTTGATTCCCAGCAAGCCAGAAGAGTTTTAGACAGAATTGTTGGCTATAGGCTTTCCCCATTTTTATGGAAAAAAGTTGCCCAGGGGCTATCTGCTGGCCGGGTCCAATCAGTCGCCGTCAGACTAATAGTAGAAAGAGAAGCTGGAATAAAAGGCTTTATTACCCAAGAATATTGGGATATTAAAGCTTTGCTGAAAAAACCAGCCAGTGATGAATTTGAAACCGCTCTTTTTAAAATCGGCAAAGATATTGTTTCTAAATTCTTCATTAAAACAAAAGCGGAAGCAGACAAGATTATTAAAAATCTAGCTGAAGCTAGCTACCAGGTAACCCAAGTTGAAAAGAAAGAAACAAAAAAAAATCCTCTGCCGCCATTTACCACTTCAACGCTTCAACAGGAAGCTTGGAAAAAACTGCATTTTCCCGCCAAATTTACCATGAGAATTGCCCAAAGCCTTTATGAAAAAGGATTGTGCACTTACCATCGAACCGACTCTTTAAACCTTTCCTCTTTGGTTTTAACTGAAGCTAAGGAATATATCTTAACCAGCTTTGGTCAAAACTACTGGCCGGGATTTTCCAGAGTCTATAAAACTAAAAATAAATCTGCCCAAGAAGCCCATGAAGCCATCAGGCCGACTATTGTTAGTAACAGCCCTGAAAGATTGGCAACAGATCTGGATGAAAAACAATTAAAACTTTATTCTTTGATTTGGCAAAGGTTTTTAGCCAGCCAAATGTCAACAGCAATCTTTGACACCACCTCAATTGAAGTTGCCGCTTCAAAAGAAAATTCAGAAACGCATCTATTCAAAGCCACGGGTCAAGTTTTAAAATTCGACGGTTTTTTAAAAGTCTATCCTTTAAGATTTGAAGAGGCCAGCCTGCCTATTTTAGATCAAGAAGATATTTTAGAACTGACAAAACTGTCTCCTGAACAACATTTTACCCAACCGCCAGGACGCTATTCTGAAGCCAGTTTAATTAAGGCTTTGGAAAAGTTCGGAGTCGGACGCCCCTCAACCTATGCTCCAACCCTAGAAACAATCCAAGTCAGGGGCTATGTTGAAAAAGATGAAAAAAAGTTATTTTCGCCAACTGATATTGGTTCTCTTGTCAACCAGGTTTTAGTTGAACATTTTCCGCAAATTGTTGATATTGATTTTACTGCTAAAATGGAATTAGAACTCGACTTAATTTCAACCGGAGATAAGAAATGGGTACCGGTCATTGAAGAGTTTTATATTCCTTTTAAGGAAAATTTAAAGATAAAAGAAAAAGAAGTTTCTAAAAAAGACTTTGCTCAGGAAAAGACTGATGAGATCTGTCCGGACTGTAAAAAGCCTTTGGTCATAAAAATTAGCCGGTTTGGAAAGTTTTATGCCTGTTCTGATTTTCCAACCTGTAAATACAAAAGAAATATTAATTCTTCTTTGGGTATCAAGTGTCCGAAATGCAAAACAGGAGAAATAATTGAAAGGCGCACCAGAAAAAGAAAAATATTCTATGGCTGTTCAGAATGGCCTAAGTGTGACTTTGCTCTTTGGGATAAACCAACTGGCGAAATCTGCAAAGTCTGCCAATCTTTAATTGTCAAAACAAAGTGGCGCAAAGAAAAATGCACCAACGCTGATTGTCCTTCGCAAACTCAGGATAATCAAAAAAGTAGTGAAACCAACTCTTGATAAAATATTAGAAAAATACCATGGCCGAGATAAGAAACTGATTCTTGAGGCCTTTGATTTTGCTAAAGACGCTCACCAGGGACAGAAAAGATTATCTGGAGAAGACTACATTTTTCACCCCCTCAGAGCAAGCTTAATCCTCAGCCATTTAAACGTTGATGTTAAATCAATCGTTGCTTGCCTTTTACACGACGTCATTGACGATACCAAAGTTTCACCTCAAGAAATTGAAGATAAATTCGGAGAAGAAGTTTGTTTCTTAGTTAAGGGCGTTTCCAAGCTGGGTAAAATCAGGCTGCCGAAACAACATCTGGAAATAGGACCAATTGAAAAAGAAACTAGCCTAGATACTGAAAATCTCAGAAGAATGTTCTTTGCCATGGCCGAAGACATCAGGGTTATCATTATCAAACTAGCGGATCGGGCCCATAATATGGAAACTCTAAAGTTCATTCCTGAAGAAAAACAACAAAGAGTGGCCATGGAAACAATGGAAATATTTGCTCCGATTGCCAGCCGACTTGGAATTTATACCATGAAAACCAAGCTGGAAAACCTTGCTTTCCCCTATCTTTACCCAGAAGAATATCAATGGCTGGTTGAGAATGTTAAAGAAAGACATTTAGAAGCAAAAAAGTATTTAGGAAAAGTCCAAGCTAATTTGGAAAAGCATTTAAATAAAGAGGGTGTTCTTTTTACTAAAACCCAATCAAGATTAAAGTCATATTTCAGCCTTTATAAAAAACTCTTAAGATATGAAATGGATTTTGACAGGGTTTATGATCTGGTGGCAATCAGAATAATTGTTCAAGATGTTAAGTCCTGCTATGAAACTCTGGGGGCAATTCATAAATTCTGGAAACCTATTCCCGGCAGAATAAAGGATTACATTGCCTTTCCTAAACCAAACGGTTATCAAAGCCTGCATACCACTGTTTTTTGCGATTTAGGAAAGATTGTTGAAATTCAGATCAGAACTGAAGAAATGCATGAAATAGCAGAAAGAGGTATTTGCGCCCATTGGGCAACTAAAGAAGGGGTTGATTTAAAAAAGCGGGGGCAAAGATTTGCCTGGGTGAAACAGCTGGCAGAATGGCAAAAACAAAATCCAAATAAAGAAGAGTTTTTAAACGGATTGAAGATTGATTTCTTCAAAAACCGTATTTTCACCCTTACACCAAAAGGAGACGTTATTGATTTACCAGAAGGCGCCTGCCCAATTGACTTTGCTTATGCGGTTCATTCGGAAATCGGCAATCATTGCATTGGCGCCAAAATCAACGGTAAAATAATTTCCCTTTCCAGTCAGCTAAAAAACGGTAATGTAGTTGAGATTCTAACAGACAAGAATAAGAAACCAAGCCGTGACTGGCTGAAGCTTGTTAAAACAAACTTGGCCCGATCACATATCAAGAAACAGACCCAATTTAATTTCTTTGTCGAATTAAAAGAAAGGTTTTTTCCTGAAAATAGGTTTGCTAAAATACCTTCTAAAAAGCCCTTTAAGAAAAAACTTGAACAAACCAGCCTGATTATTATCGGCGGCGGTACTGGTATTGCCTATTTTTTAGCTAAATGCTGTCAACCTAAAAACGGAGATAAAATTGTTGCTTATCTTACTCAAGCCAAAGGAGCGGCTATTCATTTACAAAATTGCCAAAATCTGAAAAGATTAAAAAGCAGATCGCCAGAAAAAATATTGGAAGCAAAGTGGCAGTAAAATCGGGCGAGTGGTGGAATGGTTTACACGCATCTCTCAAAAAGATGTGGACGCAAGTCCGTGTGGGTTCGACTCCCACCTCGCCCATTAAATATGCCCGCACACAAATTGCCAGAAATAAATTTTAAATGGACACCAGAACTAGCCTATGCTATCGGTTTATTAACTACCGATGGTAATTTGAGTGGCGATGGACGGCACATGACCATGAGATCTTCGGATATCCAGCTACTTACGACCTTCAAACAGTGCCTAGGGTTGGAGAATAAAATAGCTCGTTCCAAAAATGACGGGTGGGCAACAAAACCTTCATACAGAGTACAATTCGGCAATGTTCAATTTTACAAATGGTTGTTAAAAATCGGGTTATTCCCTGCCAAAACCTATACAATAGGCGAATTAAAAATCCCTGACGAATATTTCCGGGACTTTTTAAGAGGACACCTTGATGGAGATGGTTCTGTTTGGACATACAAAGATGAGTGGAATACATTCAAAAATCCTAAATACGTTTATACCCGTTTATGGGTGAGGTTCATCTCTGTAAGTAAAAATCATATTCGCTGGCTGAAGGGAAACATCACTAAATTAGTTAAGATAGAAGGTCATATCTGGGAAAGAAAACCGTCCCGATCATATCAAACTACCAGTTTATGGGAGGTAAGATTCGCTAAGAAAGAATCTATTAAATTGCTCCGGTGGATTTATTATAAAAATAACCTTCCTTGTCTTAAAAGAAAAAGAAAGACAGCCCTTCAAACAATGGTAAAAATCTCTAAAGAGAGAAGGCGTCAATATATAAGAACTAAGATCGA
>JAHIOR010000002.1 GCA_018895125.1 Patescibacteria group bacterium
AGAGAATTGGCTTTATTAATCAGGTTGGCGTCAGTTGCCAAGCGCTCCTTGATGCCTTCCACGCCTAACTTCTGACCTTCTTTAGCCACCATTTTTACTTCCCGGCAGAAGGAATTATCACAGATTAAATAAAATTCCTTTGTCTTTTCGTCATAACCAATCTTAGAACTTAGGTTCAGCTTCAAATTCTTTGAGGTCTGGCAGAGCGGGCAGACTCGGCGGTACTTCATTCTTTCTTCAATCACTTTTTCCGGCAAATCAATCAGGATAAAGAAATCAGGATCATCCCTATAACCAATCAGCTCTCTGAAGAATAAAGAATAGGACACCTGATCAAGGTTTCTGGGGAAACCGTCTAAAAACAAAGCTTTCTTGCCAACCTTAGAAATCTCTCTTTTTAATAAAGCTAGAATAAATTCTGTTGGTAACAAGGTTTTCAAATCCCTTCCTAAAAGCGCATCAATGGTTTTATCAATCGGCAAATAGCCGCGATAATTCTTTTTCAAAAACTCTATTAAAGACTGTTTCTCATGGCCGTCGCTCGCGACTGCCTGATGAACTGATCTGACCAGATCGCCAATTGATAACTGAGCTACCTTGTCTTTACCAAAAATCTCAATAAACAGTTTTGAATAAGTTCCCTTGCCTGAGTTTTTCTTGCCGAGCATGTAGGCAATGAAGCTGTTCTCTTCAAGATAAGTTTTTATCTTTTCAATTTCCAAACCGGCCTTGAAATGAAAATACTCCCATCGTTCTGATGGGTCTGAAAGATTAAACTTTTTGTCTGAATCAACCTTAGTCTTGAAAAGAGGAAACTCGCTAGCCATAGTTTTAATTATATTAATCTTTTAATAATCTTTGACCGTCAGCTAAAAAACTAATGTCTCCTAGCTGATCAGTTCTCATAACCATAATGCCATATTTTTCTAGTCGTTCCAAGACTTCCTCAGCAGGATGCCCGTATGAATTATTCTGGCCCACCTGAATAACCGCAAACTCAGGATTAACCTTTTGTAAAAAAGAGTCGCTCGAAGAGCTGGCTGAACCGTGATGCCCGACTTTTAGGACTTGGGAAGAAATATCTTCCTGGACCAGCTTTTTTTCAACTGACTGAGGCGCATCTCCGGTCAGCAAAAAACTGTTGTTGCCATAAACTGCTTTTAAAACCAAAGAGGAAACATTAGTATCATTTACTTCCCTGCCTTCAAAGCTCTCTAATGGGGCAAAAACTTCAATTGCCAGCTGACCAATAATAATTTTCTGGCCCTTTTTTAAAATTACTTCAGTTGAACCGTTATTCTCTATTTCAGTTGTAAACTCATTAAATTCTCCGCTTAATCCTTTGATCCCTGTAGTTCCCACCAAACCAACCTGATAGCTTTTTAAAACCTCAACCAAACCGCTGATATGATCTTTGTCAGGATGAGTGGCAATAATCAAATCAATTGATCTATCAGAAAAAGGCAGTTCCTGTCCTAGCTTCTCAACCACTTTGCCTGAAGGACCTCCGTCAATTAAAATCTGGGTTTTTCTTGGAGTTTCAATGAAAATTGCATCTCCCTGGCCAATATCAAAAAACACTACTTTTAAAAGCCTGGGCTGGCTAACCTGAAAAACCGCAATCCAGACAAGAATGTTGAAACAAAAAAGTATGACGATAATCCCGATAATAAAACGAAGTTTTGGTATATCGGGCATCTTGCCCGCTATAAATATTTTCATACTACTTAAGTTTAACAAAAAAACAGCTTTAAAGAAAATAAAGAGAGGCGCGCTTCTCGTGCGTGCCTCTCAATAAATTCCCCATAGGGGTTTATATCAGCATCTGTTTATGCTCTTTACGAGCATCTGCTTCCAACTGAGCGACCATAATAATGGCGCTCACCACTATTTCGGATAGACTTTCGTCCACCCGTCCCTTAGCCCCGCTGGCAGCGCAGGCAATCCCATCCCGGTAAATTCCACCGGGATATAGATAGTCGCCTTCCTCAAGCAACCAGGAAAACAGAGCAACAGCTGTACTGGTATTCATGCGTAGCCGCTTAGCAAGCCTAAGCTTGCATTTGGCTATTTCCCTGAAATCCTTTTTTTCTCCCCATTCGGGATCCCACTCATCACATCGTCTCCCAAGATGGAAATAAAAATCGTTTAGGCCGGGAACAGAAACCACTCCCTCGACCCATTGCGGCCCCCAGGTCATACCAACTGCCTGAAGAATCTCTTCTGCAGCCGGCCTTACTAGGGTTAGGGCATAGTCGATCTTGGACTGACTGATAATCATTTTGTCCTCCTTAAGACAAAATCTGAAAATAGAAATATAAGGAGCAGTCTCCTTCGAACAATAAAACATTAACACATAATTAGAAATATGTCAACTATAATTAAGAAACCAAAAACCGCAAACTTCTTTGCGGTCTTGGCTTTTCTTCTTCGAAAATAGCTATTTCCCAAGAATTCTGAACATCTTGGTGCCGCACTTTGGGCAAACGCCGGTCAAAGCGCGCCTCTTGGTTCCGCCTTTTCCTTTCATGGAAACTTCTTTGGCATCATTCATTTCTCTCTTGGCCTTGCATTTTACGCAGTAAGCTGTTTCTGCCATATTTTTAAAATAAGATTAATGATTTTGGAAAACTCTACCGACCTTTTTTAATCTTTACGATTAAGTTTACCTTAATCTACCTTAATTTAAGCAAAATTGTTCGTCAAGAGGCAAACATCAACCAACCAGGCTTGAAGATTAAAGCTAAACCCAATAACAGCAATAGAAAACCGCCGATTAAAGCGCTGTAACGGCTGTATTTATCAGTAAAACCAACCTTCTTTAAGGTAATCATTGCTAAAGAAAAGATGATTATCTCGTCAATCATGTAGAAAAAGACATAAACTAGAAGATAAAAGTATTTCTGAAAAACGCTGATCTCTTGAATCGCTAAAACTTGGGCGAAAATAGCCGGAAAACCAGCTGAACAAAAGAATTCAACCAAGTTAACTGAAAAAGCTAGAACCACTATCCCAAAGAAAGTAGCTGGCAAGGCAGCGGGCATTAATATCTTTCTGATTTTAGTCTCAATTTTACTATGAGACACCTCGTCACCTACTTTGCAAACTCCTGGCTTCCAGATAAAAAAGTCTCTGGCCCTCCAAATACCAACTGACAAGGCTATTAAACCAATTAAAATCCTGATAACAGTCAAATACCCCAAGAATAAGAACAAATTCAGCCAGGCAGTCATAAAAACAAAGTAAAGAATACCTGAGACAGCAATAAAAGTTCCTCCCACCAGCCACATTTTCTTCCTGGAATTAACTGATAAAAGCAGAGAAATCAAAAGCAACAACACCCACATGGCACAAGGATTAAAACCGTCCATTACACCAATAATAACTGCTAAAAGCAAAAGCGAAACCTTTTTAGGATCAAACTCCCGGATAAAAGGCAATTTAAAGGTTTTAACCGAATCTGAACATTTACCCTCAGCACAAAGCTTAACCATTTCTTCAATCTCCAAACCCGTTGTCTGGTCAGTGTCGTAGCCAATAATAACCTTGTCTCCAATAAAAATGGCCGGCACTTTGATAACCTGTTCTTGGCCAGCCTCTTTTAAGAACTTTTGAAAAAGCTTGGCATTATCTGGATTTTCAAAAACCTCGTAAGAAATAATCTCTAAAGAAGAATATCTTTCTCCAAGCCCGTCAAGAAAGGTTTCAGCTATTTGGCAATGAGGGCAGGTGGAACCGTAAAAGAAATACAAAAGAATCTTGTTTTCCTGAGCCAAAGACTCAATACCTAAAAAACTGCCCAAAAGCAGAACTGACAGGAATAAAAGAATATTCTTTTTTAAGATCATAATATTTGATTGTAACATATTCCCTCTTATGTATGATATGATACAATATGAATCCCTCCCCACTGCAAGCAGCGGGGTATCCCACTGCGAGCGGGACAAGTTCTTTCTGCGGCTTTCATCCCAACCGCAACAAGCTGCGGGATATTCTCGCCGCAGAAATAAAAAGGTCATAAAATTAAAAAGTAAAATCATAATAATATGAATCCTTGTCTTACGTATAATAGTTCTCTTAGGTTTGCCAGGAGCTTTTTCGGCGTTGTTGCTTTGCTTGCCTACTTCCTTCAAAGCGAAGCTTTGGTTCTAGTTCTTGGCGTTATTATGGCAGTAGCTGCCATCTCTTTAAAGCATAATATCGTCTACCAGTTTCATTTTTTAGTTTTGAGGAAGTTTTTCAAAACAAAAGACGAACCAGTTGCCAAAGACTCGGCTGAACTTTCTCTTGCCTGCGGAATAGGAGCTTCTTTCTTGCTTATCCCGTCAATGCTTTTTGCCTTTGATAAATGGGTTGGTCTCGCTTGGGCAATGGTTTTGCTCAGTTCGTTTTTAATGCTTCTCGCCGGAATCACCGGCGCCTGCGTTGCTTCAATAATGTACGCTACTCTCAAAAAGGCTTTGAAAAAGTGAAAAAATCTATGGAAAAGCTAAAACAGCCGACCTCGAAAACGATCGGCACTCCAGCCTATATTAATAAGAACTGCTGGTTAGCAACTGCGCTTGGGTATCCGCCGGTTAAACGCTGCTGGTTTTGCGAGTTAAGGTTCCGCCACTGCGCATTTGCCCGTTACTTGGGAATCAGTCTATTTTTAGTCCTGCTTGCTTTTGCTATCGCCTTGATTGGAGATGGAAGGATCAGTCAGAGCCATATTCTTATTATTTTTGTCTTGGTTTTAACTTACGGATATTTCACAACTAAGAGTACTGAACAAATCATCGAAGCTAATTTTGCCGAAAAGCAAACAAGAATCGCTCTGGAAAAGGCCAAGGTTTCCCTGGAGATAAAAGTTGCCGAAAGGACCAGCGAATTAGAAAGCTTAACCAAAACCCTTGGCCAGAAAGTTGATATGCGAACCACAGAGTTGGAAGAAAAACTAGAAGAGCTGGAAAAGATAAACAAATTTGCTGTTGATCGGGAGCTAAGAATGGTTGAGCTCAAGGAGAAAATCAGAAAATTAGAAGAAGAGTTGGAAAAAGCAAAAACAAATGCTTAACCCTAGATTTAAATATCTCCAAATAGCTTTTAACCGCTCTTTGCCTGAGGTCAGGCAGATGATTGATTTGCTGCCCAGTTCAGACCGAATTTTAATTGAAGCCGGTACTCCCCTAGTTAAAAGATACGGCGTCAAGGGAATTGCCTTTTTAAAAGATTGTTGGCAGAAAAAACTCCAAACTCCAGGCTACATTGTTGCTGACTTAAAGTGCATGGACCGAGGCTCAACTGAAGTTCAAGCTGCTTCCAGAGCCGGGGCGTCAGCTGCCACCTGTCTTGGCTTGGCGCCAATTGAAACCATTATTGACTTTATTGATAAATGTGAAAAAGCTAAAATTGACTCAATGATTGACATGATGAATATCCAGTTTCCTTTTGAAATATTGCAAAAACTGCCCAAGCTGCCAAAAGTAATTGTTCTCCACCGGGGCGTGGATGAAAACGCTATGAACCGGGAAAAACAAGTCCCGCTTTACCAGATCAACCGCATTAAGGGTACCTATAACGTTCTTATCTCTGTGGCCGGCGGTGAAAGCCTTAGGGAAACAACCAGCTCCTTTTTTAACAATGCTGATATAACTGTCATTTGGAAACAATTCTATGAAACTCCGGAACAAACTGCCCAATTAGCAAAGCAATTTTTAGAATTAGCAAGATGATCCTGCAAAGAAAAGAAAAATATCTCCAGGTTGCCCTTAACAGCACTCTTCAGGATGCCAAATCAATCATCAGGCAATTACCGATCTCAAAAAGAATCCTGGTTGAAGCCGGCACGCCTCTGATTAAAATTTATGGCACTGAAGCTATCAGCCAAATTAAAACATTAGCCGGGCCACAGGCTTATGTGGTGGCTGATATGAAAACAGCAGACCTGTCCCAAAGAGAAGTTAGAATGGCTGTTGAAGCTGGCGCTTCTGGCGTTGTTTGCTTGGGGGTTGCCCCGATTGAAACCATTGATCTCTTCATTAAAGAATGTAAAGAAACTGGAGCTGATTCAATGATTGATATGATGAATGTGCCAGACCCTTTGGTTATTTTAAAGAAACTAAAAACGCCTCCGGACGTGGTCATTTTACACCGGGGCGTTGACGAAACAGAATTCTCAAAAGAAAAGAAAATCCCCTATTACCAAATCAAACAAATCAAAGGCAATTATAAAATTCTGGTGGCTGTAGCTGGCGGTGATACTATCAGAGAAGTTCAAAGCGCCATTTTCAACGACGCTGATATTGTTGTTGTCTGGAAAGAATTTTATCAGGCTACAGCCACCACTGCCAAACTAGCCGAGGATTTCCTCAAAGAAATAAAGTGAAGTGAAAAAGCGGAGGAGACCCGGTCTCCTCCGCTTTTATTATTCCAAAGCAATTTTGGTCATTCCCTTTATTTTTCTTTTGTGATGTATCCAGTCGTTAATAAGCTTATGAGCTCCTTTTTCTCCGCCAATCGTTTCACGCATAAAATCTCGGTCGGTTACCGATGGAAAATTCTTTATTCCAAGATAATCTTGATAACTTGACCATTTATAGTTTTTCAAAAAACCAGTCGCTTTCCGTGGATCTTTAATTTTCCCTTGTTTCCAACCAGGCTCTATTAAAGACAAGGGATTGGTGTGAATGTAAACAAATACGGCTATCAATTGAGCATCAGATTCTATATGGACTGAAACAAATCGACCTTGAAAAAAATAACCTTTTTCTTGGATCTTGTGCTTTTGTCTAAAATAAGGAGGATAGCCAGCGCCGAGTTTATTCATAAATTTGGTAACTCCGCCGTCCTTTAATTGTCTTACTAGTAGATGTAAATGATTCGGCATTAACGCGAAGGCGATAACCTCCACTAACTTCTCTCTTTCATCAGCGGAGGAGACCCGGTCTCCTTCGTTTCTGGCTAATTTTTTTTTCTCGAAAAGACGAGCGCGCCGCCGTTTCTGAATTTCTACTGATTTGGCGTTGTTAAATTCGTAAATAGAAAACACGCCCCGATAATAATCATCTGTATCGACAAAAAGCGGCTTGTCGCCGATCCGTCGGACAACAATGTGGTAAATTTCGTTATTAACAAATCCTGTTTTTCGATAAGGCATTATTTTAATATACCATACCCAGACAAAAATTTTAAGGAGACTAAAAAGCGGAGGAGACCGGGTCTCCTCCGCTTTTATTATTGCTTCATAACATATAAATGAGACGACCGTCAGTGCCGTATGTTCCACATAAATAACTAGCCAATAAATCTTAAAGTAGTGCCCGGAGATAAACTGACCTCCAAATATTCAGCGCCAGACAGTGATAAGAAGGTTACCTTTTGGCCGATAGTTGCGGATTCAATAGAAACATTAGAAACTTCAATGCTGGCAATCCTGACTTCCCGATCCATGAAATTAGCGCATTTCATTCCCGGCTGAATAAAGCCATAAGTAACACTGCCTATTAAAACTAAACCACGAGACGGATCAGAAACCGCGTCTTCAATGTAAAATTGATTGTATATCATTTCTTGAAATGGTCTCCCAAGACTTTGATGCCTTCCAAAACCTCAACTGGCAAAGCAAAAATAACTGTTTTTGAAGGATCAGGATTAATTTTCTCAATGGTCGCCAGAGTTCTCAAAGACAAGCCTCCGGGAACAGCGCTCAATCTTTCAGCAGCCTGGGCTAGTCTCTCTGCAGCCGTATATTCTCCTTCGGCTCTGATAATAACAGCTCGCCTTTCTCTTTCTGATTCAGCTTGCTTGGCCATAACTCTTTTCATGTCAGCTGGCAACTCAATGTCTTGGATTTTAATATCGCTGATCTTAACTCCCCAAGCTTCAGTGGCCTCGTCAACAATCTTGGTTATTTCATCA
>JAHIOR010000011.1 GCA_018895125.1 Patescibacteria group bacterium
AAGGGGTTGTTTCGAAACTTGCGAGAAGTTTCGAAACAAAAACAGGAAGACGATTCCTGCAATCTTCGTCTTTTAACCTATGTTTCAATTTTATCCTTCCATATTTCTTTTGAAAGTTATCTTATCTGCCTAGCTGTATTCTGTCAAGAAAGAGACAGTTCGTCAAGTCCCCACGAGGGTTTAGGAAAATAAAAACGCTTCCTGATTTATTCACGCGTTTTCAGTCATTTCTTATGTTTTCTAGCCGCCACCGCTGCTGCCGTCGCCTCTGATCATATTTTTGTCTTTAACTTCTAATCATTTACCATTTTAATAGATTAGCTTTCTTTGTCAACTATTTGTCCATTGTGTAATGCAAGAGCCAATCCTTTTTGCCTTTGTCTTGGCAGAGGTGTAAAGCGATAATTTTAAGACAAAAACAAAAATCCCCGAGCCTCTGTGTTGCAGGCTCGGGGGTGTCCGATTAGTCTCCTGAAAGTGCGGACACTTCGCTTTCAAGATATCCCTGTTTTCCCTCGCAAGACCGGGAAACGTCTTTTGCGAGGACCCAGCTGTTACCCTTCTGCGAGAGTCCGCTGGGCGACTCTAGTAATTATATTTTAGCAGATAGTTTAAAACTTGTCAAGAGCCGGCGGTAATGTGCACACACTTTTGGCGATTTTTATTTAACTTAGTTTTAGGCTTTGTTTGCCAAAAAGCAATGTTTTTCTTTTAGTTCTTTCGTAAATACTCTACGATCGTGAAGTATTTACGAAAGGGTGTTGACTCCATTTTAATTATGGAAGAAATGCGTACGCGCATACGGCAGTTCTTAAAACAAATATGATTTTTACAAAAAAAAACGACGATCGTCGTTTTTTTTGTATTGGGAATTTCGCGATTAATTTTGCTGTAAGTTAAGATTATGGGAGCCGACAGAGGGATTTGAACCCCCGACCTACTGTTTACAAAACAGTTGCTCTACCGCTGAGCTATGTCGGCTTAGATAGGCGAGCAAAAACAATTGCTCTTCCCGGGCGATTTGTAAATTGCCCGAGTTACCTCGGCAGATCTTTTTCATCTTTCTCTGTTTCTAGTTTTTCCCAGTAGTTATCGTTTTTCACCTTTTTATCCTCATCTTTCTTTTTTGCTCTAGCCCTTAGAGATTCAAGCCAGCCCGATACCCTGCTTTCTGTTCTTAAGGTAAAGATCCTTACCTTGGAGAGAATTTTTTGCAAAAGAATTTCAAAAGAGAAACCCTTTAGAAAAGGTAAGCTTTTTATTCTTTCTTTGGCGGTTTCTAAAAAGTTAGTTAAAACTCTTTTTCTAGTTTCAAAAACTGGACTAGTTTTTGGTAGATTCGCCAATAGCGGTGCTTTGCTGTAAAAAATAACCAGCATGCCAATCAGGCTGCCAAAGAAGATTGCTTTAATAATGATAGCTAAAATAAACAAGTTTGATTCTAACGAAATAAACAATTATCTAAATTTGAGTTTTGCGAAAATAAGCAAGCTTGTTTCTAACAAAATCAAGATCATTATCTTATACTTAACCGTTTGAAGTCTCTAACGACAATGTTTTCACCAAGCTTGGCAATCGCTTCAGTGATTAGTTCTTTGATTTTTTTAGAATCGTCTTTAACCCAACTTTGTTCAAGCAAGCAAGTTTCTTGTTTGTATTTAGCCCATTTGCCTTCGATGATCTGATCAGCTATTTTCTGGTCTTTGCCAGCTTCGGCAACTTGTTCTGCATACATAGCCCTTTCTTTTCCTTTTACTTCCTCGGGAATATCCTGCTCTGAAATAAAACAAGGATTAGTCGCAGTGATATGAAGACAGAGTTCATGAGATAGATTCTGAAAGTCCTTTGATTTAGCAACAAAATCAGATTCACACCTTAGCTCAAGAACCACCCCCACTTTTTTATTAGGATGAAGGTAGGAATCAATAATTCCTTCTTTAACTTCCCTTTCTACCTTTTTTTCAGCCAGAATTTTCCCCAGTTTCTTTAATATTTCCTTAGCTTTGGGAATATCCCCCTTGGCTTCCTCAAGGGCTTTCATGCATTCTTTAACTGGCGCTGAAGTTTCTTCACGAAGCTGTTTTAATTGTTCTATATTAGCCATAATACTCTATATTAGCCATAATTATTCTATAATTAGCCATAATTACTCTATATTTGCCATGAGATTTTTAAGTTTTTTTCTTCTTATCTTCGGGTTGTTCTTTCTTTGGTTCTGGTTTTGTCTGTAAGATTGCTTCTTTAATTCTGTCTAAGATATATTTAACAGATTTAATTGCGTCGTCATTGGCGGGAATCGGATAGTCAGCTAGACCCGGATCAATATTAACGTCAGCAATGCCGATAATTTTCACATTCTTTTTCTTAGCCTCTTTTATCGCCAGCAGGTCTTTTTTCATGTCGCAGACAAAAATTACTTCAGGTATTTTTTCCATATTAACAATTCCGCCCAATCGTCTTTCTAAACCAGCCATTTCCCTATCAAATTTGGCTCTTTCTTTCTTTGTATATTTTTCCAATAAACCTTCTTGTTTTTGTTTTTGCAAGCTTTTAAGATAAGCAACCCTTTTCTTAATAGTTTCAAAGTTAGTAAAAGTTCCTCCTAACCAGCGCTCAGATACATAAGCAGAATTACAGCCTTTGGCTGTTTCTTCGACGATCTTTTTCATTTGAATCTTGGTACCAACGAAAAGAATTTTACCGTCATTCTTAATCACTTCTTGGACGAAAGCGATAGCTTCCTTTAACTTCTCAGCTGTCTTTTCTAGATCGATAATTTGAACTCCGTTTCTAGTACCAAAGACAAAGGGCTTCATTTTAGGATGAGCAGCGGAGGTGCGATGGCCAAAGTGCATGCCAGTTTCAAGCATTTCTTTTGGATCAATATTGAGTTGTGATTCTGATTTAGACATAGATAGAATATATCATCATTTTGTAATCAAAGCAATCCCCGGTTGATTTTTCAAGTTATTAGTGTATTATAAAGAATAGTTTAAATTAAACAACATGAATAAAGCTTTAGATGTTTTTTTTCTTATAATTTTGTTAGTTTTAATTTTTTTTGCGTTTAAGGAATACGTGATTAAATAAATAATTCGTTTTATATCGCTACGCGCCATGAAAAAGGATATCCATCCCAAGTATCATCAGGAAGTCGAGGTAAAATGCAGCTGTGGCAATGTTTTTACGATTGGTTCAGCTAAGGATTCTGTTGAAACAGAAATCTGTTCAAATTGCCATCCTTTTTATACTGGTAAAGAAAAACTCATTGATAAGGCCGGTCAAGTCCAGAAGTTTAAGGACAGATTAGCCAAAAAAAAAAATAAGCGAGAATGGATCTTAGTCGTTCTCAGATAGATAAAGATTATCAAAATCTTATTGAAGAGCTCAGTGATCCTGAGATAGTTTCTGATTTGGAAAGATTTGAACATCTATCTAGAAGAAAATCCCAACTGGAATTAATCATTACTAAGATGGTAGTTATTGAAGAAATAGAAAAACAAATTAGCGAAAATAATTCAATCATTGCTGCTGGAGAAGATAAGGAATTGCTTTCACTAGCTTCTGAAGAGCAAAATATTTTAGGAGAGCGTAAAAGATTATTAGAAACAGAGCTTGAAGCTCTGGTTAAAGAGCAGACTGAATCAAAAACCCCAACACTAAAGACAGCAGCCATTATTGAAATTAGAGCAGGCGTTGGTGGCGACGAAGCAGCTCTTTTTGCTCAGGATTTATTCCAGATGTATTCGGGTTATGCCAGATCTCAGGGTTGGCAAGAAACAGTTTTAGATTCATCTCCAACTGGGTTAGGAGGTTTAAAAGAGATCGTTTTTGAGCTGGCACCTTCTTCTAAAAAAGGAGAGAATAATGATGTTTTTGGGTTGATGAAATATGAGGCTGGGGTTCATCGGGTCCAGCGAATTCCAGATACGGAAAAATCGGGCCGAGTTCATACTTCAACCATAACCATCGCTGTTCTAATGAAACCGAAACAGGTCAAGGATTTAAAAATAAATCCAAGTGATTTGAAAATAGATTTCTTTAATGCTACTGGTCCAGGAGGTCAGAATGTTAACAAAAGAAAGACTGCGGTTAGGGTTAGCCATATTCCTTCGGGAATTGTCATTGCTTCAAGAACAGAAAGGAATCAACTTCAAAACAAAGAAAACGCCTTAGCTATTTTAGCTGCCAAGCTTTTAGATCAGCAACAATTTAAAGAGGAGTTTAAAGTAGCTGGAACAAGGAAATCTCAGATCGGCCAAGCTAAAAGATCAGAAAAGATTAGAACCTATAATTTTCCCCAAGATAGAGTAACCGACCATCGGATTAAAAAAAGCTGGCATCATTTAGAAGAGATTTTAAAAGGAAGATTAGAGCCAATTATCAATGAACTACAAGAAAGCTTTGCTTTTGAAGAAAACTAAGGGCCAAGGAGTAATTGAGGCCCTAATCCTTATTTTGGGCATAATTTTTATCTTTGCGATTGCTTTACCCGGTGCTTCCTCGCGACTAAAAGTTTTGCAAGTAAAAACATCGCGGGAACAAAATCAAACCGCTAGCCTAAGTCAAAATGAAGACCTGCCTTTGTGCGGAGATATTATTGCGATTCCCTCTTCCCAGGGAAAAGCACCTTTTAGAGTTTTTTTAGTCGGTACCGAAAAACAGGGTAGGTATAAGATCTCAGGCTTTCGCTGGGATTTTACTGGAAATGGCAGTTGGGACACAGAGGTAACTAAAGAACCCCAAAATTATGTTTTTGAGACGCCGGGAGACTATAATCTTAAAATGCTGGTTATTGACGAAAGAGACAACAGTCAGACTTGTAATCAGACTATTGTAGCTACTGAGTAAGTCTCAATTTTGAGCCTCAATTGCTTTAATATCTTCCTCTAAGTTTCTAGCTATATTTAATACTGAATCTCCATAGAAGCGGTATTTAACATTAGTTGAGCCGGAAAAATAGATCATGGCCGCCCGCCATTCATCGTTTTCCTTTTGGGACGCAGCCCCATAATCTTTAGCATACAAAGCAGCGGCTAAAAAAGCGTCATAAATATTCCATGGATCAGCTGGTTTTTTTCCGGTAATGGCTTCAACTTTTGACTTATATATCATCCAGGTTGAAGGAATGAATTGGGCTGGCCCCATGGCGCCGCCATAACCAAGTCTTTTGCCATTAACATACATTGGGCAGGAAACAGGAGTATTATTAGGATCTCTGCCCAGTTCCTGGGTAATTTGGAGAAATGGCTGCCAGTCCCGGCTTTCTTTCATGATTTCTTTATAACCAATGTCCGGGTATTTACAGCTAGTTTGCTTGGGGCAATTGCACTGGCCGACATTTTTTCCAAGGCTTGATTCCTGGGTAATTATCGCCAAAAGGAAAGCCGGTCTTATCCCCGTGCTTTTAGAGACTAATTTGGCAATTTCGTACGCCTGGCCAAGATTTAGAGCTTGAGGAACGCCAATCAGCTCAAAGATTCTGGATCTGATTTGAGCAGCTTTTGCCTTGGTTTCAGTAAGATACTGTTGGTAAACAGCTTCTTTGCCACTGGTTTCTTTTAGAATAACTTCTTGTTGTTTTTTATTAACTTCACTGTCCTTTTTTTGGAGAACTTGAATATTAACAATTTTACGCAAATCCTCTTTTTCTTTATCCAGATTGCCTTTTTCTTTTTCTAAAGATATTTTAAGAGACTCGATATTAGTTAAAGATCCGCTTACCTTTGAGCTTAAGGTTTCTAGATTAGTTAGATGGGTAAAAAAATCAGACATTTGCTCGCTGC
This sequence comes from Patescibacteria group bacterium, assembly GCA_018895125.1. GTDB lineage: Bacteria > Patescibacteriota > Minisyncoccia > Minisyncoccales > GWA2-46-15 > GWA2-46-15. Next base: position 5,787 of record JAHIOR010000011.1, read on the forward strand.
CCAACAGAACTTCAACGTTCCCCTTTTTACTTTCTTGGTTCAGAGTTCTTAAAGATTTTACTAAGGTTAATCTAGTCTCAGATATTTTATTTGAAGTGACTGTAATTTCTTTTTCCGTGCCTTGGATTTGAAAGCCAATGTCTTTAATCATTAAGCTTCCTTGGCTGATTTGAAGATCTAGTTTTTTGACTTTGTTTTGAAGTAAACTGATTTGATTTTGAAGAGTTTTCTTATCCTTTTGGATTCCTCCGATATTATCTTCATATTTAGCAATTTGATCTTCCAAGACTTTTAATTCTGCTTCCAAAGTCTTTTTTTCCTCTTCCGGAGTTTGAGCAAAAAGCGTGGTAAAAGAAAAAACCAAGACGCTTAAAGCAATCATAATGAAAGCGATGGTCTTGGTATATCGTAACATAATAATCTTAAAAAGCTAAAGCTACTCTTTAATTTCTTCTGGTTCCTTTTCTTTTTTTTCTTTTTCAACTACGCCAACCTGATCAATCTTTTCTTCAACTGGTTTAGCTAATTCCTCTTCTATTTCTTCAGATGCCATAACCTGAACAATAATTTCTTCAGGATTTTTAAGAATCTTTACCAGGGGTGGAATTTCAAGATCTTGAACAAGAATTGATTTCTCAAGTTCGTTTAAAATAGCCAGATTAACCTTAATTTCATGAGGAAGATTTTGAGGTAGAGCCTGGACTTGAATTTCTTGGATATTTTTAACTAAGGTACCGCCAAGGTTTTTAACTGCCCCAGCTTCTCCTATAAAAACTAAAGGCACTCTAACCTTAATTTCTTTAGTTGCCGCTGGCTGGTAGAAATCGATATGGGATAGAGATAAGGTTAGTGGATCTTTTTGAATATTATTTACCAATACCAAAAAGTTTGAATCTTCAACTTCAAGCTGTAAAAAGGAAGTTCTGCCTGTTTCTTGGAAAACCTTGATGAATTCTTTGGTGTCAATTTCAAGATCAAGGTTTTCTTTTAACCCTGGGCCATATAAAACAGCTGGCAGTTTTCCTTCATTCCTTAAACTTTCAGTTTTTCTGCCATAGACAGATCTTGTCTTGGCTTTAAGCGTAAGCATGATAACTACTTGATAACATGAATTACCTGGACAGGGCAAGAGTCACTGGCATCTTGAGCGCAATTAACTGAATCAATCTCTAGGCTTTCAAAGCCGTCTCTTTTGTCTAAAACCCCTTTAATTAAAGCTGATTTGCCGTCTTCTGACATTTTAAAAAACTTAGGGCAAATGGCAACGCAACTTCCGCAACCAATACAATTTTTCCTATCAAGGCGTATTTTCATTAGTTAAAAACAATTTTCTTGATTTCTTCAGTTATCTTCAGAGGTTCTTTATCAAGCCAAACATTTCTGCCTGCCACTATGCCAATGGCTCCAGCTGCCATGACATTTCTAACGCGTTCTAAGAATTTCTTTTCATTGACTTTGGGACCGCCAGCCATCATTACCTTGGTCTTGCCGGCTGCCTTGACGGCCCGGGCAAAACAAGATTGGGAGCCGCAATATTTTATTTTGACAATATCAGCTCCAAGCTCTAGTCCAACTCTGGCGGCGTAAATGACATTGTCCGGCGCCGCTTCCGCGGTATTGTTAATGCTTTTGCCCCTGGGATAACACCAGGCAATGACTGGCAGTTTAAGGGGTCTGGCTTGTTCAACAATTTTTCCGAATTCTGCCATCATAATTGATTCATGTTCGCTGCCGATATAAATAGTGTAACCAACAGCCGCAGCCCCTAAGCTAAGCGCTTCTTTAACAGAACAGACTTGTCTTGAAATCGGATCTCCTGAAGATAATTCAGTTTTGCCGTTTAATTTTAAAATTAAAGGAACTTGATATTTTTCTTTTGAATAATACTTTTCTGCAATCCCCTTTTGAAGAATAATGCCATTATAGCCCCCTTGTTCAGCGATTTGCAAGATAAAATTAGGATCAATAGCAATTTGACCAACGTCATCGGGTCCAAGCTCTAGTCCCTGGTCATATGCCAAGAAAATAGCTTTGCCGTTTTTAGTAATCTTATCTAAACTGACCATTTTGTTTTTCTAATCTTAATTTTTAATAACGATTGCCCTTTTTTTAATAATCCTTGATTAGCGCCAATTACCTTAATATTGGCAATGGCATTAGACATGGCCAAGATTAATGCTTTTTCCATATTATTTTCTTTAATCAAGCCTGCCACAAATCCGGAGCCAAAAGAATCTCCGGCTCCGGTAGCATCTATTACTTTTGTTTTTTGAGCTGGAACGTCATAAAGAAATTTGTTGTCAAAAGCCAAAGCTCCATTTTTTCCTTTGGTTATAATCACGATCGCCTTTGTCAAAGAAGCTATTTTATGTATAACGCTTCCCTCGGCAATACTCGGGATCTTTGATTTTCCCTGGAATGGTTTTACCTT